>CANOYI010000038.1 GCA_947571515.1 uncultured Clostridium sp.
AAATAATATATTAAGCTTTCTCACTAAAAAATATAAGAGTAGGCTGACCAGTAACCTCAAATTAGATAAAATACAAAAAATTTCAAAAAAGTATTGACAAAAAATGGAAAAGGATTTATAATCAATTTAGTTAGTAATCAAAAAACGATTTGTTCAAATAATTTTTTCAAATTATGAATTAAAATCAAAATGTCGTTAAGACACAATCTAATGAATTTAAATTTTATAATCTTATATAGTTTAAATATCTGAGGTCATCCTTATTATAATCTATAGTTAGAAATATAATTTCAATTCTTTCCAAAAGAATTACCAATCCCCACTATAAAAATATATTTTGTTAAATAATTGATGTAAAAGGCTTTTTAGATAAAATACTTGCCAAACCCAAATTTTATCCTCTAGTGGCCTCAGATATTTAAGCTATATAAGTAGAAAGGAAAATATGTTAGCAATCACAAAAAGTATGGCACTGCAAGGATTAGATGGATATTTAGTAGCGATTCAAGTAGATATATCAAATGGAATGCCAGATTTTCAAATTGTAGGTTTGCCAGATACTAGTGTAAAAGAGTCTAAAGAAAGAGTAAAAACAGCAATTAGAAATTCTAATATAGAGTTTTTAAGTAGGAGGATTGTTGTTAATTTATCACCAGCTAATACTAGAAAAGAAGGATCTACATTTGACTTGCCAATAGCAGTTGGTATTTTAATTGCTAATAGAAATATAAGAAATTCTAATTTAGAAAAGATATTAGAAGAAACTATTTTTATAGGAGAATTGTCTCTAAATGGTAAGATAGAAAAGACAAAGGGAATTCTGCCAATTTGTATCGAAGCAAAGAAACTGGGAATGAAAAGAATTATTTTACCAAAGCAAAATGCAAAAGAAGCCAGTATTTTAAAAGGAATCGATATATTACCAGTTAATACACTCAAAGAAGTAATTTCTTATTTGAATGGAAAAAAGGAAATTGAGAAAGAGGAAAGCACAGACGTAAGTTTAAATCATAATGTAGTGTATGAATTTGATTTTTCAGAAGTAAAGGGACAAGAAAGCGTAAAAAGGGCATTAGAAGTGGCAGCCGCAGGAGGTCATAATTGTCTATTGATTCGGCTCACCAGGTTCAGGAAAAACGATGTTAGCGAGAAGATTGCCAACTATTTTACCAGATATGAAATTAGAAGAAGCACTGGAAGTTACCAAAATTTACAGTATACTCGGATTAATTGGAGCAGAAGAACCACTTATTGACAAAAGACCTTTTCAAAGCCCCCATCATACGATTACGCCGATATCTTTGGTAGGAGGAGGAAGAATTCCGAAACCACGGAGAGATCAGTTTAGCTCATTTAGGAGTGCTGTTTTTAGATGAATTACCAGAATTTAATCGAAATGTTTTAGAAAGTCTACGTGTTCCATTAGAAGATAGAAAAGTAAGTATTAGCAGACTAAATACAACTATTACTTATCCGTGTGAATTTATGTTGATTGCTAGTATGAATCCATGTCCATGTGGTTATTATGGAAGTCAAGAGAAGAAATGTTCTTGTAAGGCAGACCAAATCAAAAAATATATGAATCGAATTAGCGGACCACTTTTAGATCGAATTGATATCCATATTGAAGTGAATCAAGTTAAGTATAGTCAATTAGAGCAAAAAGAAAAACCAGAAACATCACAAAAAGTTAGAAATCGAGTTAATCAGGCTAGAAAAATACAATTAGAAAGATACCACGAATATCATATATTTTCTAATTCAGAATTAAATCCTAAATTAATAGAAAAGTTTTGTGAATTAGATAGTAAAAGTAAACGAATTCTTGAAGTGGCATTTGATAAGCTAGGATTGAGTGCGCGAGCTTATAATAGAATTGTAAAAGTGGCTAGGACAATTGCAGATTTAGATGCCTGTGAGAAAATACAAGAAAAACATGTAGCAGAGGCAATTCAATATAGAAGTCTGGATAGAAAATATTGGAATAATAGATAAATTAGTCTCTAATTATGGAAATGAATCATTTAAAATTTGAATTTATATTTTAATACTAAAAAATGAAATGAGGTGATGAGATTAGAAATTATAACGATAGAAGATGAGAGATATCCGAATCAGTTAAGAGATATTGAAAATCCACCAAAACAGTTATATGTGAAAGGAAATATTGAATTGTTGAACAGCAATATTATTTCTATAATAGGTTCGAGATCTTGTTCTAAAAATGGAATTAAATTAGCACAGCAATTTTCGAAAGAATTGGTCTACCAAGGACTTACCATTGCAAGTGGAATGGCACTTGGAATTGACACAGTTGCTCATCAAACAACATTACGAGAAAAGGGAAACACAATAGCAGTATTAGGAAATGGATTTGAACATATATTTCCCAAGAAAAATATGGGACTGTATCAGCAAATTATTGAAAATCATGGATTAGTGATAACAGAGTATTCGCCAGAAGAAGAAGCAAAATCAGAGAATTTTTTGGAAAGAAATCGAATTGTAAGTGGCTTGGCTTTAGGCATTCTAGTGGTTGAAGCTATGTATAGAAGTGGGACAAGCGTTACAGCTAGATTGGCGAAACAGCAGGGAAGGAAAGTGTTTGCCTTGCCACATGAAGTGGATGATAAGAATGGAAGAGGGACCAATCGATTAATCCAAGAGGGGGCCAAAATAGTAACATGCACAGAGGATATCATAAAGGAGTTTCCATTTTTATCCTATAAAGTACCACCGAAGAAGAAAGAAAAAGAAATTGAAATACAGGAAGGAAGAAAAATATGTAAAAATAAAGAATATAATCAAATTTATCAATTGGTTACAGAAATTCCAATTTCCGTAAGTGAGATTTATCAGAAATCACGTAAAAATATTGCTGAAGTTAATAATATATTGCTTATGCTAGAGTTGGATGAATATGTAAAAAAAGTAGCAGGAGGCTATATATGTATTTTAGACAAGAAATAGGAAAATGGGGAGAGAATTTAGCGTGTCAATATCTCCAAGAGAATAATTATAAGATTGTAGAGAGAAATTTTTTGTGCAGACAGGGAGAGATCGATATCGTTGCAAAGGATCTTACGAAAGATGAACTTGTTTTTATTGAGGTGAAGACTCGTTCTAATTTTAAGTATGGTAATCCAGCTGATGCTGTGGATAAACAGAAACAACGACATATGGTACAGGCAATTCGATATTATTTGTATAAAAATGATATTCAAAATGTACCGATTCGTGTTGATGTGCTAGAAGTGTATATAGTGCAAAGTTGTAAAATTAATCATATTAAGCAGATTTTGTGAGATAACTATTAAATAGGTTTATTTGAAAAAGGATAAAATAATTGAATGATTGCCTCAAAAGGCTAAATGTAAAAAATCGTTTTCATTGGTAATAAAGTGAAAACGATTTTTTATACTTTATAAAAACAAGAAATTTTATTTTTCGTATTTTTACAAAAATAAATCAAATTCGACAAAGTTCGACAAAATAAATAAATGAATAGTTATATAATTGAAATATAAAAATGCTCTTTAATTCTTTTATCTAAATATATTATATGATGAAATAATATATTTTCCAATTTTAATGTATACCAAAACGTAAAAAAATATAAAAATTAAAATAGAAGGGGGTGAAAAAATGCGACTAAAACTAACATTTGATTTAGAAAATGAGTACTTTCCAATTCAATATCGCAAAAATATGATGAGTTTTATTAAGTTATCTTTAAACGAATATAATGAGGAATATTATAAGAAGTTATACAATCAAAGAGACAATATAGTAAAACCCTACACTTTCTCAGTATTTTTAAAAGGAGCAAAATTTCAAAAAGAAGAAATCTTGGTAGAAAGTAGAAAAGTACAATTAAATATAGCAATAGCAGATTATGAGATAGCAGTAATATTATACAACTCATTGAATCATCAAAAAGGTAAGAAATTTTCAATCGATAAAAATTCAATGACACTAAAAAATATTAGTATGTTATTAGAAAAACAAATCGATACAGATAGTATAACTATTAAATTTATGTCTCCATTAATAGCTAGAAATAGACAAGAAAGAAAAGATTATTATTATTCTTTTGAACATAAGGAATTTTTAGACACATTAAAAATCAATATAAAAGAGCAATTGAAAATAACTAATATACCAATAGAATGGGCAGATCATTTTAACATAGAAATGATACAAGGGAAAAAAGTGATTACAAAATTTTATGAAAAACAAATAGAAGGAACATTAGGTATTTTTAAAATATCTGGAAATAAAGAACTATTAAAATATTTATATCAAGCACGGTATGGGAAGTAAACGTAGTAGTGGATTTGGTATGTTCCAAATTGTATAAAGGAGGTGTAAGAGTTTCGTGAAAACAAAAATATATTTAAAAGATTGGTATTTCAATGCAGGACTCATAGGATTTTTACGAATATTAAAAGAAAATCAAGACGAATTTGCAACAATAAAAGAAAATTACATAGAATTTGAAACAAAAAACCTAAAGAACTTTCCTAATTATTATTTTAATTATTTTTTTGTAAAATATAATGTTGCTAAAAAAACAGAAGAAAGAATTGAAAAATCTTTTCAAAGAATAAAAGAAAATATAGCAATAGAGACAACCGATAAAACAGAAAATAAAAAAATACAAGAAAAAATAAAAGCAGAAAAGAAATATAGTAAACAAATCTTAAAAACACAAATGGATAAAATCAAAAAAATAGATGAACTATTATATGAACAGATGTTACAAAATTATGAAGCAATTGATGGTATTAAACAAAAAGAAGATATTGATAAGTTAGAAGAAATAGAACATCATTTTAAAGAAATCTTGAACAAAGATCTTATTAATAAAAGATTAACAATGAATTTATTTAAAAGTATATTAAGTAAAAGTTATTTTGGACAACCAAGTTTTTTGAATGTAGTGAATACGGCATTATCTTATGAAGAACAACAGGAAGTAATGTACAAAGATTATATTAGTAATATTATAGAAACAGCTTATCTACAAGATGTATTGGAAAATAAGAAACAATTAGAAACCATAAAAATAGAGTTAGAAGAAAAATTGCAAAGTAATAGATTAACAAAAGAAGTGGAAAAAATTTATCATAATATTCAAAGAAGATACATTGAAAAACAAAAAAACGTAGAGGAAATTCAAAAATATATTCGAGAAAAAGTTTTTTCTGATTGCTTTATGTGTGAAAGCTTAAATACATTAACAAGTAGTTATTCAGAAAGTAATTTTATTCCGTTAGCCATTAGTAGTGATAATATGAAAAACTTTTTTTGGAATCAAAAAGCAGAGTTTCCAATATGTGATATTTGCAAATTAATTTTATTTTGTATACCAGCTGGTATTACAAGTATTACAAAGACAATAAAAGAAAATGGACAATATCGAGAAAAAGAACTGTTAAGTTTTGTAAATTATGATACAGATGTAGAAGATTTAAAAAGATATAATGACAACTTAGGGGCAGGGAGCAAAATAGATAAAAATGTGAATAATCCCTATAGTGAATTAATTTTAGACATAGTAGAGCAAGACAAAAAAATTAGTGAATGGCAATTACAAAATATATTTGTTGTAGAATTTGAGGCAGAGTTTTTAGCTTTTAGTCGAATGGAATATTTTAATATAAAAAGATATGTAGCGAAATTTTTTAGAGATTATGCAAAATCTCAATTAATTAGAATAACAGACTATAGATATAAATTAGAAATTGTAGATGCCATATTAAAAGACAAAAAGATAGAATATATTATTAATCGACGTTTAAGAGAAGAACTACAAAAAGATAATAGAAACGGAGAGCAATCTCATTTAGCAACACAAATAAGAACAACACTAGAAATATTAAAAAAGGAGGAAGAAAATTTGAAAGAGAAAGTAGAACAAGCTAATAATAAATTAAAAGTAATGTTTCGGTTTAGGTAATGACATATATGCGAAACTAAAAAAAGATAATAATGAAAATAAGCTAGATGGATATATTTATAAGATGTTAAACAGTATTAAAGCAAATAGAAAAACAGAATTTATGGATACGGCAATTCGAGTTATTTGGTCTTCAGGAAAAGATATACCAGAAATATTAACGATAAACAATGAAGGTGTGAGTTGGAAAGAATTAGGACACAGTTTTATAGCAGGATTAACACAACCAAGATATCAAAAAAATAAGGAGGTAAAAGAAAATGAATAAAAGTGGATTAACAATAACTATGATTTTTAAAGCACAAAGTTTAAATTATGGAGAGGGAATAGGAAATATATCAGAATTAAAAAAATTGTCAAGAGGAGATGGAACAATTTATACTTTTGCATCAAGACAAGCTTTAAGATATGATATAGCAAGACTTGGAAACAAAATGTTTGGATGGAATTTAGAAGTAGTAGATAAATCAAAAGGAACCGTACAATTTAAAGATAATTTAACAATACAAGATTCTGAAGAGATGGATCTGTTTGGTTATATGAAAACTGCTAAGAAATCAGATAAAAATGAAACTGGTGGTTCTGATATTAGAAGTGCAGCAGTAAGACTAAGCCACGCAATTTCTTTAGAGGGTTACAAAAGTGATATGGAATTTTTAAGTAATAAAGGATTAGCGGATAGAATTAATGAATTTCCTAACTTGGCTAACATTGAACAACATTTGAGTTTTTATACCTATACAGTAACAATCGATCTAGAAAAGATAGGAAAAGATGGAGAAATTGAATTAAAGGTAGATGAAAAAGCCAAAAGGGTAAATCAATTAATGGAGATTATCAAAGTATTAAATAGAGATATTAGAGGAAGACAAGAAAACTTAAGCCCATTATTTGTGATTGGAGGACTTTATGATATGAATACTCCTTTCTTTTTAGGAAGAATAAAATTACAAGGAAAGGAAGGGAATTTTGCAATTGATACAGAAATGTTAAAAGATACCATAACTATGAAATTAGGAGAAAATGAAATAGCAAAAGATACTAAAATAGGGATAGTAAAAAATACATTCCAAAATGAACAAGAAATAAAAGAAGAATTTGAAGGAAAAGTGTTTAATATACAACAATTTTTTGAACAATTAGAAACACAAGTAAACAATTATTATGAAGAGACAAAATAGAAGAAGGGGTGGTTTATTTGAAAATTTTAAAAATAAAATTATTTCAAGAAACAGCATGCTATAAAAAGCCATTTGCTTTTAAAGTAGCAGAAACGTATCCATTACCACCTTATTCAACTGTAATAGGGATGTTTCATAAAATAATAGGAGCAAAATCAGGAGAGTATTTTCCAATGAATTTATCTATTCAAGGAGAATATGAAAGCATATTTAGTAATTATCAAAATTTGAGAATGTATAAAGGAAAAGGACAAGTAACTGCTATGCCAAGAAATGTACATCAATTGTTAAATGTAAATTTAGTAATTCATATGAAAGCAGAAGATAGTGTAGTAGACAAAATTTATAATAATATTATCCAAGGAAAAGAAACTTTTACTTTGGGAAGAAATGAAGATTTAGTAAGAGTAGATGATATTAAAATAATCGGAGAGCCACAAATGGTAGAAGGTAATATCATTAACCGATATGATGCTTATATTCCAGTTCATTTAGAAGATGAAATAACAGGAATTAATTATAGATTAAATACTACATACATAATAGAAGAAGATTTAAGAAAATGGGATAAAGTAGATGTGAAATATGTTGAAAAACATTCGCAACAAGGATTAGAAGAAGTATTACAAGACGAAGAGGGTGATTATATTTTTTGGTACCAGTAAAAAGGGGGAATAACTATGCTATATGCAAAGTCAAATCCAAAAGAATCTATTCAAGAACATACAAATGAATTATTAAATAATTTAAAAATTTTAAAAGAAACATATGGAGAAGAAATTGAACAGAATCAAAATTTTGAAAAAGAAAGATTTTGGGAATTACTAAAAATTATATGCATTTATCATGATATAGGAAAAGTGTATACTCCTTTTCAGAATGAAATAAGAAAAAACATTGGATTAGAATTAATAGAAACAGAGTTTAATTACAAAGAAATAAAACATGAACAGTTGTCACCTTTATTTATACCATCCATGATGTTTCAACTTACAAAAGAAGAAAAAAAGATAGTGTACCAAGCTATCTTTTATCATCATGAAAGGACCAATAGTGAAATATCAGAAGAACTCGTTCAGAGAATTATAGAAAAGGATATTTTACCACGAATGAATGAATTAGAAAAAGAACTAAAAATGGAGTTAAATCAAAATCCCAAGAGATTATATATTAGCAAAGTAAGAGCGATAGAAAGAATTACAAAAAAAGAAAAATATTACAAAGAATATTGTTTATTAAAAGGATTTCTACATCGATTAGATCATAGTAGTTCAGCACATTTAACAATTGAAAATAAGGAAAAACAGAAACTGGATGAGTTAACACAAAAATTTATGAAATCGTCAAAATATCAACTAAATGAATTACAGGAATTTACTAAAACTAATTGTGACAATAATTTAGTAGTAATTGGTTCAACAGGAATGGGAAAGACAGAAGCGGCATTGTTATGGAGTAAGAGTAGCAAGACATTTTTTACTTTACCAATTCGTATTAGTATTAATGCTATTTATGATCGTATAAAAGATCAAATTGGGTATCAAGATGTAGGACTTTTACATTCCACAGCATTAGACTATTTAGAAGAAAAACAGGAATTTGAAAATGAAGAATCAATTTATGAACAAACTAGAAATTTAACTAAAAGAGTAACTACTTGTACAATTGACCAAATATTCCCTTTTGTTTTTAAATACAAAGGATATGAAAAAATGTATGCTACCTTAAGTTATTCAAAAGTAATCATAGATGAAGTACAGGCATATTCACCAGAAATAGTAGCAATTATTCTAAAAGGGTTAGAAATGATATATGAAATAGGTGGGAAATTTATGATTATGACAGCAACTCTTCCAAGAATTTATAGAGAAAAATTAGAGAAGATGGGAATTAAATTTCAATATCAAAAGTTTGTAAAAGATACTAAAAGACATAAAGTAAAATTGGAAGATAAAAAAATAGAAGATGACTTAGAGAAAATAATTGAGAAAGGAAAAAGCGAAAAAGTATTAATCATAGTGAATACAGTGGATAAAGCAATAGAATTGTATCAAAAAATAGCAAAACAAAAAGTAAATGTAAAGTTATTACATTCTAGGTTTATTCAAAAGGATAGAATTGAAAAAGAAAATGAAATAAAAATGTTTTCAAATAATAGAAATGAAAGTGGAATATGGATAACCACACAAATTGTAGAGGCATCTTTAGATATTGATTTTGATAGCTTATATACCGAAATGTCTACTTTGGATAGTTTGTTTCAAAGATTAGGAAGATGTTATAGAAGTAGAGAATATAAAAAAACAGAAAATAATGTACATATTTATACGAAAGAACCAACAGGAATAGGAAAAAATAATGTATATAGTCCAGAAATATTTGAAAAAAGTTTGGAATTGCTAGAAAGTTATGATGGAAAAGTTTTAAAGGAAGAGGAAAAAGTTTTATTGGTAGATCAGCTATATGCAGAGGAATGTTTAAAGGAAACAGATTTTTTAAAGAGATTTAAAGAGAGTATGATAGTACTAGATAGTATTATTGATTATGATGTAGAGAAGAAGGAAGCACAAAAATTATTGAGAAATATTGAAAATGTAACAGTAATACCTAAAAAAGTTTATGACGAAAATATTGCATTATTTGAGCAATATGAGAAAGAAAAAGATGGTAAGAGTAAAAGTAAATTGAAAAGAGAAATAAAAAAACTTACAACTACAATTAGTCGAAGAAAAGCATATATACTAAAAGAATATATGAGCGAAATTCCTTATTTAGAAGGAAAGAATGAGATAGTATGCATTGATTTAAAATATGACGAAGATAGTGGATTAATATTACATGCAGATAAAGATTATGAATTAGAAGAAAGATTTTGTGATTAGGTGATGATATGAATATTACAGGAGTTATGGTATATTACTATTTTATTTGTGAAAGAAAGTTATGGTATTTCACAAATGAAATTAATATGGAACAAAACAGTGAATTAGTATCTATTGGGAAAATTTTAGATGAAACAAGCTATACAAGAGAAAATAAAAATATATTAATAGACAATACCATTAATATAGATTTTATCAAAAATGGAGCAGTGTTACATGAAGTGAAAAAGACAAAAGCAATTGAAGAAGCAGGGATTTGGCAAGTAAAGTATTATATGTATTATCTAGAAAAGAAAGGTATAGAAAATATAACTGCTAAAATAGATTTTCCATTATTAAGAGATACAAAGGAAATTATATTGGAACTACGAGATAGGCAGGTTTTAGAAAATGTAATTAAGAACATAGAAGATATTGCACAAAATGATAAGCCACCAAAATTAATGGAACAAAAGATCTGTAAAAGATGTGCTTACTATGATTTATGCTATGTTTAGCTATTTAATTTAGGAGGAATTATAGAAGATGAAACAATCTTATTATTTATATAAAAGTGGCAGAATACAAAGAAAAGATAATACATTAGAAATTGTGTATAAGGATGATACCAAAAAATCAATTCCAATTGAACGTGTAAATGATATTTATGTGATGACTGAATTTGATTTTAATACTACATTACTTAATTTTTTGGGAAAGTATGGAATATCTATACATTTTTTCAATTATTATGGATTTTATACAGGAACTTATTATCCAAAAGAAGCATTAGTATCAGGTAAATTATTAGTTAAGCAAGTTGAAGCTTATACTAATCCAGTAAAAAGATTAGAAGTAGCAAAAGCATTTATTGAGGCGGCTTCTTATAATATCTATAGAAATTTGACTTATTATAACAATCGAGGAAAAGATCTAAAAGATTTTATGAAGGAAATTGATTTCTTAAGAAAACAAATTAATTTATGCAAAGATGTGCAAGAATTAATGGGAATAGAGGGTAATATTAGAAAAGTATATTATGATACATGGAATATTATTATTAATCAAGATATTGCTTTCGAAAAAAGAGTGAAAAATCCTCCAGATAATGCTATTAATTCGTTAATTTCTTATGTAAATACAATCATTTATACCAGATGCTTAAGTGAGATTTATAAAACACAATTAAACCCAACAATTAGTTATTTACATGAGCCATCTGAACGAAGATTTTCTTTATGCTTAGATATTTCTGAAATATTTAAACCTATTATTGCAGATAGATTAATTTTTTCAATGCTAAATAAAAAACAAATTACAGAAAAGGATTTTGAAAAGAATTTAAATTTTCTTTATATAAAGGATAAAGCTAGAAAAGAAATAACAAAGCAAATTGATAGTAGATTACAAACAACAATTATGCATAAATCTTTAAAAAGAGAAGTCAGTTATGAATATTTAATTAGATTGGAAATTTATAAACTAATAAAATATTTAACAGAGGATATTCCATATGAAGGGTTTAAAATGTGGTGGTAATATGTATGTAATTTTAGTTTATGATATTAATTTAGAGGAAAAAGAAGGTCAGAAGGTTCTAAGGAATGTTTATAAGACGTGCAAGAAATATTTGGTACATATTCAAAATTCTGTTTTTGAAGGAGAACTTTTGGAATCTCAAATGTTAAAGTTAAAAACAGAATTGAATCGTTATATACGTGATGATAAAGATAGTGTAATTGTTTTTAATAGTCGAAGTCAAAAATGGTTGGATAAAGAATTCTTAGGAATGATAGAAGATGATAAGACTTCTAATTTTTTATAATGTTTTTTTGTCTGTCGATCTGCTTTTATGTACATATTGTTGATGTATGACAGATAAGATTTTTATTGGTATAGTCACGTTTTTTATAATTGTTGATAAAGTGGTTTTATTTATTTTGTCTGATTTCTTAATGCCGACAGATTTTGCTGTAAAATAATTGATTTTATGAAAGGTTTTGCACGACCTGTCTTAATATAAATATAGTAGAATGTAAATATGGTAGAATTTCCTAAAATTATGAATGAATTCTGTGTCTTAATATAAATATAGTAGAATGTAAATTTATTTTGACAATTTAGATGTTCAAGAAGAAATTAGTCTTAATATAAATATAGTAGAATGTAAATGAAGTAATTGTACCTTTATTATAAGGAGAAACAGTCGTCTTAATATAAATATAGTAGAATGTAAATAAAAGATGCTATGATTATGTTACGTGGGATAATTTTAAGTCTTAATATAAATATAGTAGAATGTAAATCTAAAACTTGTAATACTTACTAACGCAAGTAATACAAGTCTTAATATAAATATAGTAGAATGTAAATGAAATATCTTATGAAACTTCAGATGATACAATTGCGTCTTAATATAAATATAGTAGAATGTAAATATATAAAGTGTAGCGTGAGGGAAAGTGTCAGTACAGTCTTAATATAAATATAGTAGAATGTAAATATTATAATAAGAACTATTGATATTATTATTTGTATTGTGTCTTAATATAAATATAGTAGAATGTAAATTAAATCTACTTTAAAATTAGCAGAATGATTTTGAGCGTCTTAATATAAATATAGTAGAATGTAAATAAAATTTCTTGATTAATAATTCTTTCTAAAGTACCGTCTTAATATAAATATAGTAGAATGTAAATTTTAAAATTTTAAATAAAGGTTTAATATTTTATGTCTTAATATAAATATAGTAGAATGTAAATGAATTTCCTTTAATTTTTTTCACATAATTTTCTTCTGTCTTAATATAAATATAGTAGAATGTAAATAATGAATATTTAGAAAGTTCTAATAATGAAATTATAGTCTTAATATAAATATAGTAGAATGTAAATTTGTAATTTTTGCATAATGTGCAAAAAGTCCGAGGGTCTTAATATAAATA
Organism: uncultured Clostridium sp.; assembly: GCA_947571515.1. Taxonomy (GTDB): domain Bacteria; phylum Bacillota; class Clostridia; order TANB77; family CAG-508; genus CAG-269. The sequence continues at coordinate 12,952 of CANOYI010000038.1, forward strand.
TAGTAGAATGTAAATTGAAATTTTTAGAGGGAGATAAAATGCCAATGGGGTGTCTTAATATAAATATAGTAGAATGTAAATGCGAACCTGGGATACAAATATTAAAGCACAGAAAACAGTCTTAATATAAATATAGTAGAATGTAAATTGTTCTATTACTAATGATATTTGTTCAAATGCACAGTCTTAATATAAATATAGTAGAATGTAAATCATACTGTTTTGCAAGAGTTAATTCAAAAAATTGAAAGTCTTAATATAAATATAGTAGAATGTAAATGACGATAATGATAAATGGCTATTAGGAAAACTTAAGTCTTAATATAAATATAGTAGAATGTAAATATTCTTTTAAATTTACATCGTCTTTTATTTTTAACAGTCTTAATATAAATATAGTAGAATGTAAATATGGGATATAAAATGTTTAAGCCAGTTATGCCGCTTGTCTTAATATAAATATAGTAGAATGTAAATTTTCTGATGCATTAAATGTTAGTGAAGTTTGGCTACGTCTTAATATAAATATAGTAGAATGTAAATATTTTGACAGAAGACGGAAGCTATCTTGTTACCGAGGTCTTAATATAAATATAGTAGAATGTAAATTGACCAAACTTTGCTATCTCAATTCACACAGACTTAGTCTTAATATAAATATAGTAGAATGTAAATGAAACCTTTGAAATAGAAGAAAGTGATTTACAGGCAAGTCTTAATATAAATATAGTAGAATGTAAATTTATCTAATTTATATACTCTTTTTACTGTTGCCTCTTGTCTTAATATAAATATAGTAGAATGTAAATTTGTCATGTAATTTAAGATAATATTTATAGATTAAGTCTTAATATAAATATAGTAGAATGTAAATTATCTTCAAACAATAACCTTAAAGCTTTTTTAGTTTGTCTTAATATAAATATAGTAGAATGTAAATATATCTGCGGAATATGGTTCATATTCTCTAAAACCGTCTTAATATAAATATAGTAGAATGTAAATCCTTTCGACAGAATTATATCATAGGTGGAAATAAGTCTTAATATAAATATAGTAGAATGTAAATTAAGTGTTTACTAACTTATCGTGTTCAACATTGGGTCTTAATATAAATATAGTAGAATGTAAATACATTACTTAACAGTTGGCAATACAATATCAAAAATGGTCTTAATATAAATATAGTAGAATGTAAATTTAAAATATGAATTTTCTAATCTAATACAGCCACCGGTCTTAATATAAATATAGTAGAATGTAAATTGTCCTGCTTCAATTCCATCTCCTGCTTCAATTTCCCAGTCTTAATATAAATATAGTAGAATGTAAATGCAATAAAGAGCGTAAAAGATGCAATGCTTTTACGTCTTAATATAAATATAGTAGAATGTAAATGAAGGTTATGAAATTTTTAAAACACTTTTAGAATTAGGTCTTAATATAAATATAGTAGAATGTAAATTAATTGTATCCATATCCATTAATTTTGCTTTGTTGGATCGGTTATACTAAATTAGACAGAAAAGATAAGGACATGTTAAAATAAAAATAGAAATGGAGGAATTTAACATGTCAAGAAGAGAAAGAAGAATATTTACAGAAGAATTCAAATTACAAATGGTAACGTTGTATAATAATGGAAAGCCAAGAAATGAAATAATAAGAGAGTATGATTTAACACCATCAGCATTCAATAGCTGGGTAAGAAAATATAATGCTACAGGTTCATTTAAAGATTGTGATAATAGAACAGAAGAAGAAAAGGAATTAATAAAATTAAAAAAAGAAAATCAACAACTAAAAATGGAAAATGATATTTTAAAGCAAGCAGCGCTGATAATGGGACGAAAATAAAAATAATATTAGCAAATAAGGATAAGTACAGTATCAGCGCGATGTGTAAAGTATTGAGAATATCACGTTCATTGGTATATTACAAACCCAAAAACAAAAGAAAAGATAAAGAATTAGAGAATCACATTATTAAAATATTTAAGGAAAGTAAAAACAATTATGGTTCAAGAAAAATAAAGGTAGAATTAGAAAAAATAGGATATCAAGTTAGTTTAAGAAGAATAAGAAGATATATGAATTTAAATGGATTAGTATCAAATTACACAGTAAAACAATTTAAAGTACATAAAGCAACTAGTAATGAAGATAAAGTTGAAAATAAGTTAAATAGAGAATTTAACAGAGAAGAAAAATTAGATGTAGTAGTAAGTGATTTAACGTATGTAAATGTAAAAGGGAAATGGAATTATATTTGCTTAATAATAGATTTGTATAATCGTGAAATAATAGGATATGCAGCAGGAAGACACAAAACAGCAGACTTAGTATATAAAGCATTTAGCAAAATAAAATGTGATTTAAGAAAGATAAATATATTTCATACAGATAGAGGGAATGAGTTTAAAAACAAAATAATTGATGAAGTATTACAAACATTTAAGATAGAAAGATCATTGAGTAAAAAAGGTTGTCCATATGATAACGCAGTAGCAGAGGCGACCTATAAAATAATAAAAACAGAATTTGCATTTAATAGAATATTTGAAAGTTTTGAGGAACTAGAAACAGAATTATTTGACTACGTCAATTGGTATAATAATATTAGAATACATAGTTCATTGAATTATTTAACACCAATTGAGTATAAAAAAGTGTCCTTATAAAAATTGTCCAAAAAAGTATTGACAATCCAGGTGAGTATATGGAAGCGATGGTAAAAAGGTGTGCAGGATTAGATGTACATCAAGAGACAATTGTAGCATGTGTTCTAAAAGGTGAATTAGATAAAAAGCCCCAAAGTGAAATAAGAACATT
>CANOYI010000039.1 GCA_947571515.1 uncultured Clostridium sp.
GTCTATCAGAACGGTACTGTTGAGTTTTTCCATCCACATTTTTTCTAATTGAATTTGCTAATTCTACTATACGTTTTGCACTTCTATGATTCATTATCTTATTGGGTTTTGTCCAGTCTTTAGGTATAGCCTTTTCCAAGTTCTCTTTTCCATCTAAATATATCCTTTGCATAGTGTCTCCAAACATTCCTATAATGATATTGTCTTTGTAATTATCATATATTTCTATTATAGCATCTATAAGTTCCTTTTTAGTATCTTGACTTTCATCTATCAATAATATAGGGTATTTACTAATTAAAATTTTTTGCATTATAATCTTATTCATAATAAATTCAGATCCCATTTTTACCACTTCAGCATGATTAAGTGAATCATATCCTATATTCTGTCCATTTGGATTATATATAAATTTCTTTACATTCTCTATTTTCGCTAATCTTTTTCTTTTTTCTTCTAGCTTTTTTGCACGTTTATCATACGTAGCTCCTGGTCTTCCTTTTAATTGTTGGCTTTCCAATTCACTAATTTCGCTTAACAAATTACCTTTCAACCATTTTTTTATGTCATGTTGCAATTCTTTTATTAATTCCCATAAAAAGCTATGTATTGTCTGTACACTGAAGATTGGATTATAATCTGTTCTTCTTAAAATCTCTTCACAAGCAGCATTAGTGTATGTTATAACTGCAATTTTTTGGGCGTTAATAGTTAGTTTTTCTGATACATTATTTTCTAAATATTTTAATAATTTTACTAAACTTCTAGTCTTTCCTGCACCAGCACCTGCAAATACAAAAAAACTTCTATGATTTTTTTCACCAAAGCATTGTTTTATTTCTTCATCAACATGATCATCAATATGATTATCTAATAGAACATTATCGTTTTCCATCCCTTATTCTCCTTCTAATAGTTTTCCATGTTTCTTTAGTTGTTCTTCTAGCCACTCTAATCCTTCTTCTATATAATTAGGTACTTGAATTTCATTTGAATCTTTTGAAAATATTAAATCTAATGCAAATTCAGCTTTTTGAAAATTTTTGTCTCGTATTTCTTCATATATATTTTTGTGTATTTCTTGAAAATTATTGCATTTTGCTATAGTACTTTGAATTTTAAATATAACTCCATCTTTTTCTGTTTCATTACTAAAGAATTCGAAATTATTATAAATCAAACTATCTTCAAATGTGCTTGCAATTGCTTCTATTTTTTCATTCTTATATTGAATATCTATTGGAATTTGATATGCTATTCTAATAAAAAAATCACTTGGTTTATTATATTTTTTTACTTTTCTATCAGATTCCAAGTCTAATAAATCATCTAATGATTTTAATTCCAAAATCCAATTTGTTATTGCATAATTAGTAGTAATTATGCCTTCTTCACGTTTTGGTTCTTTATGACTATGATGTCCTTCTGGTGATACTGAATCTATATCAGTGATAATTAAAGTCGTTAAACCTATTTTTTCAATTAAAGGTCTTAATCTATGGCTATGTCTTCCGTTTATTTCTAAAATGCTAATATACATTTGATTTAGTATTGGATATTTATTATGTATAAAATGTGGTAAAAGCATATTTTCTGCTGTTCCTTCAACTAAAATTAATGCATCAGCAAAGAAAATATCACAGTGTGTAGTCTTCAAATATCTAGTAATAAATTTATTTGTTTCATTTTCTTTATTTCCAAATACATCTGACAAGTTTATAATAGTAGTTGTTGGTATGGTATATTCTTCTGATAATTCTAATCTTTTAAAATATCTCAAATCAGAAAACTCAACTTCCTTTACAATATGGCTAGAATGAGTACTAATTATTAATTGTGTACAAAAGTTTGAATTTTTCTTTAAGAATTCATTATCTGTTAAAACTTTATAAGCATGTTTTATAAAAACCTGTTGTACTTGCATGTGTAAATGTGCCTCTGGCTCTTCTATTAAAACTAAATGTATAGGTTCTATCGCTTGCTTTTCTGTATTTTTCTTAGATTTTCCTACTCGCATCCAATCATCTCTAAACGAAATTAGACGAAATACCATAGAAATCAAATTTTGATATCCTAATCCATTATATTGCTCTGGCAAACAATAAATCTCTTCAGAATTACTATGTGCAATTTCATATTGCACAGCTGATTCATGTTTTAATGCATCTTTTGCATTGACTTTTGTCTCAATTTTTATTGTTGGATTATTTATTCCTGGATATCCTAAGTTTTCTAATTCGTTAATAGAGGTTCGAAATTTTTCTTCCAAATTATCATTAAATGCTCTTTTTGCTTCTTCCATTGCTTTTAATATATTTAAATCCTCTACTGTTGGTGACTTTTCTGGATCTAAATGCTTGTCATAATAATTTCTAAGTTGATTTGATAAGTTTCTATTGTCACTACCAGTTATTGCAGTTTCTGGATCATAGAATCCTCTTTGTGCTTCTATCATATCAACGCAAATAATTCTTTCTAATGGTCTTTGCTCACTACATTCCATTTCATAGTCAGTAGTTTGAGGTACTTCTTCTAAGGTTGATATCTTTTCTGGATCTAAAATATAAGCTCTTATAGTAAATATTGATGGCATTCTTTTTTCAATATATTCACACAATGTTTTAGGCCATAGTTTTATCCTATCTTTACCATTTTCGTCTTTTTCTTCAACTTCTCTAGATTTATTATATAAGTCTACATACTCTGCAAGCATCGTACAAATATCGCTTGGCTGTAGCATTAATCTTACCCCAACTTTTCCACCTTTCCAGTCTAAGTTAGGTATTACATGGGTAACATATTGTATTTCATTATCTTCAACATCTATCCAGACATCTAAAATTGGTAATATTTTTTCCCATATCTCTATTGTCTCTTTAAATTCTTCTCCTTGATTTATCCACTCTTCTCCAATTTTATTAATTAAAATATGATTTGATAAAGTTATATCATTGAAATTAAAATTTCTTTTACCTAAGAATTTTCCTAACGCTTCCATAGCAGATGTTTTACCACTATTATTAGGTCCAACAAATAAAGTATTGTTCTTTCCAAAATCAATTCTGCATTGTTTTAATTTTCTGAAATTTTGAATTTCTATAAATGATATTTTCATTATAAATCTCCTCTCTTCATAAAAATGCATTCTTATATGTATTTTTTATTTTTGTATAATTTTACCATAAAAAGTCAAAAAAAGAAAGTGCTTTTCCAAACACTTCCAATTAAGTTTTATCTCCAAACATTCATATATTTTTCATAATCTAATTATACTACTCCGCACACCATATCAACTTCTATCGTTACCTTAATTTTATGGTTTTCCACTCGTTTAATCTTATTTCTGCCTTTCTTCTCAAAACTAATAAAATCCTCAAATGCAGTAAATTCAACTATTTTGTCTAATTCTTTAGATATAGCACCGAGCAACACTCCACATGTGATGTAAACGGAAACATATCCACAGTTTTTATACTCTTAACTTCATACAAATCTTCCACCTTAGCCAAATCCCTCACCAAAGTAGCAGGATTACAGCTGATGTAGACCAATCTTTTCGGTTTGATCTGTAAAATATTTTCTACACTTTTACTATCCAAACCTTTTCTAGGAGGATCCACCATAATGATATCTGGAACAATTTTATTTTTGTGAATCAATTCGTCTAAAGCCTCTTCCACATCTCCTGCTATAAAATGCACATTATCAACTTGATTTAATTTGGCATTTTCCCTTGCCATTTTTACCGCTTCTTCTACAATTTCGATGCCATACACTTTTTTAGCATATTGGGACATAAACAAAGAAATCGTACCAATCCCACAATATAAGTCAAAAACAACATCTTGTTTTGTTATTTTGGCTGCTTCCACTCCTAGTTGATACAATGTTTCTGCCTGTATTGGATTTACCTGATAAAAAGACAAAGGGGAAATTTTAAAAACATATTCTGCTAATTGATCCTTTATATAGCCATCTCCATACAAATTAATATTCTCTTGTCCTAAAATAACATTGGTATTTTTCATATTGACATTTTTTACAATAGTTTTTACCCTTGGAAAATGATTGATTACTTCTGTAAGCAACTCTTTCTCTTTTGGTATTTTCTTTCCATTGACTACAATCACACACATTATTTCATTTGTCTTAACTCCAATTTTAGTTACAATGTGTCTTACTAAACCTTTTCCTGTTTTTTCATCATAAATACTAATTTTATTTTTTACCATATAATCAAATATAAACTTTGCAATTTCTTCAGTTTGTTGATTTTGAAGCAAACAGGTTTGAATCGGTATAATCTCGTGAGTTCTATTAGCAAACACTCCCATAATAGGTTTTCCGTTTTTATCGTTTCCAATTGGATATTGTGCTTTGTTTCTATAATGATAAGGATTTTCCATTCCTAGTACTGGTTGAACTGCTACTTTCTTTTTTAAGGTTTTGTTGACTAAACTCTGTACTGCATTTTGCTTCATTTTTAGTGTTTCTTCATACTGAATATGTCTTAAACTACAACCTCCACATCGTTTATAGGTACTACAATCACTTTCTATCCTACAACTAGCAGAAGAAATGATTTCTATGATTTTACCAAAAGCATGTGATGACAAGACCTTTACAATTACTATTTTTACTTTTTCCCCTTGGATAGCATTTGGAATAAAGATTGTAAAATTGTCTATTTTAGCAATCCCCTCTCCTTCAAATCCATTATCTATAATATCTACGATATATTCTTTGTTTTTTTCCACTGGAACTTTCATTTTGTTCTCCATTCATTAGCGTAGCACACTACTTTTTATTTGCTTTCTTTATCTTCTTTTTTATTTCTATTTTCATCTACCAAACTATTCATTTCTTGTTGGGCAATAGTCTTTTTTCATTTTAAATACTTTTTGCATGTCGAAATAATGTTAATTTCATATAATTTCACCTTATAACTTTTGCATTTTCTTATTTTCTATATTTTATCTTAACATATGTTGAAGATAAAATAAAGCAGAATTTGAAATTTTGTTACAATACGTAAGTAGTACTATGTTTTTAGCACGGTAATCACCCTAACGGATGATACCGTGCTAATTTAGTTGTTGATTATTATTGATTTTTGAAGTACTTTGAAGGAACAAAACTTTTAAAAAATTCAGGTTGAATATCAATATACTTAAGAAATACCTGTTTAAAATCCAGATTGGATTTTTGTAAAATGTTTTTTACCATATTTACTTCTTTTGGATACACTAAATTAATTAAATGATTTATAGTTATATTTAAATATAACCCTTTTATCAGTCGTACTGAAATACATTTACTTTTGGTTATTTTATATTTTTCACTATAATTATCTATTAACCAAATAGTTAATAATTGATTAAGTCCTTCTAAAAATTTTTTTTTGAAAATCATTAAGTTGTCTTTTAGATTTTGGGAATGTAAAACCTCATGTAGTATTGCTAAAAAGCAAAGATCTTTATCCCCCACCCTTAAGAAAAATTGAAAAGGTATAAAAATACTTAATTCCTGAGTGTCTTCATCATAATAAAACCACCCATTCATCACAAATCTAACTTTATATACGTTAAAGCTAGCTATTACAATGTCATTATCCACACTTTTAATTAATTCTTTGGCATCTTCCACCATTTCTAACTCTTCATCAGAAAGTATTTTACACCACCGCTCTGATTTTCTATTTTCAATTAATAATTGGGTGTATGTTTCTCTAAAAAGTATAGTACCTGTAATTAAGTATAAACCTCCAATAACAATAGACAATAGTACTGCATCTTTTATAAAACCTATAACGATGATAGGTATTACCAATATTAATGCTAAAATACTAAGAATAAAACCTATTTTTATTACTTTCTTCATTTTTAGTCATCCTTTCTTCATAAGATTAAATTTTGTACTAAAACAATAAAATCAACTAACTATTCTTTTCTGTGCAAGTACACAGAAAATTATGCTAAGCATATGTGTCTTTAATTGTACCAAATTTCTGCCGAAAAGTCAATTTATGTAAATTGTTTTTGTCCAAAATATAGAGAAAGTAGAAAAAATTGATAAAATTCAAAAGGAATTATTAAATAAATGCAAATTAATTCAACCTGAATATGTACCTATTGTTGAACCAGTTGTATATTAAAATAAACATATATTGATTGTATGTTGTCCTGGAGGTAGCACGAGACCTTATAAATGTCCTACAACTTTAGATAAAGATTTCTCGAAAGGTTACTCTTATTATATTCGAAGAATCTAAGAATATGGATTTTGTAGAATTATGCCAAAGTATGAGAATTATTGAAGGTACACCTGAATATTTGAAGCCTGTTAATGTAGGTGTTCTGTTCTTCAATGATAGTCCACAAGACTTTTTCCCTTATTCTCAAATTGAAATAGTAGATTTAAGAGGTGCATTAGAAGGCGATAACATGACAGAAAACATCTATAAAGGTCCTTTAGATTATATAATAAAAAGTGCTTTAAGATTTTTTCAAAATTATTTAATTGAAGAAAGAATTATAAAAGTACCTTATCAAGCTGAAGCTATTCGTTATTTTAATTATCCATATCCTGCTATAGAAGAAGCTTTGGTAAATGCCATGTATCATCGTCGGATATGATGTTAGAGAACCTGTTGAAGTAAGAATCTTAAAAGATAGAATTGAAATTAGTAGTTATCCTGGTTTAGAGCGTTCTATTTCAGCTACTGCTATGCAAAATAATAATATTCGTGGTAAAAAATATCGTAATCGTCGAATTGGAGATTTCCTAAAAGAATTAAAATTAACAGAAGGTAGAAATACTGGTATTCCAAAAATTAAAAGAGCTTTGGAAAATAATGGCTCCCCTGCCCCTATTTTTGAAACAGATGATGACAGAACTTATTTTATAACTACAATTTTAATACATGAAGGTTTTAAAAAAGATACTGAAAGTATACCAAAAAGTATACCAAAAAGTATACTAAAAAATATATCTAAAACTCAATCTAATATTTTGAAATTAATACAAGATAACGATACAATTACTGGGCAAGATTTATCAAAGCAATTAAATTTATCTTTACCATCTATTAAGAAAAATATTAAAATCTTAAAAGAACTTGGTATTCTCTCTAGAAAAGGATCTAATAGGATTAGAAACTTATTAATATTTCCATAAATTGACTATTAATAGTTAGTCTAACTACAATTCTATTATTTCGAATTCATCTGGTATATAAATATTCCCTCTAAAGTTGTTTTTTCCTTCTTTGGTATATAATTTTTTTCTTTCCATTCCATGTGTTTCTTCTGTATGATATAAGATCAAATTTTTAACATTTAAATCATTCATAATTTTACTAGCACTTTTTACTGTTGAATGATTTTTTTGATAAGCATGGAAAATACTTTCTTCTGAATCTAAACAAAATGCTTCATGCATAACATAATCTGCATCTCTAACTCTTTCGTATAAATTGGAATTTAGGGTTTCATCTCCTAAAAATATTAATCTTTTTCCGTCTATTTTGCTTTCAAATCCGAATTGTTTTGTATCTCTTGCATTGATATCAAAAAATATATATTTTTCTCCATTAATATCAATTTGTTCATCATTTTTTAAAATGTGAAAATCTACTATTTTTAATACTTCTTTAACAATCTTTTCTGGTAAAACGTGTTTAGAAACACCTATTATTGATTCATAGACAACATCGTTACAATAAATATTTGTTTTATTCTTTATTTTACCATTGATTGAAGCAATTCCTAATTTTTTTAACATCCATATAAGTCCTAATATATGGTCAGTATGGCTATGGGAAATAAAGATATGTTTAATGTCTGTTATTTGTATATTTACTTTTTTTAGTCTTTTTATGATTTCAATACTTCCACCTGTATCTACTAAAAAATTTCCATTTTCATTTTGTATAATAAAACAAGTATTATATAAGTCCAGTGTTCCACCATGTCCTATTCCTAACATAATTAATTTTCTCATGACCATTATTCTCCTCACTCGATTAATATTATCTATTTTATCACAGGTTAACATTTTTTACAATAATAAAAACATATTATTTTCAACTATGGTTTTCCATAATATAGATAATATGTTTTTTCTTATATGATAAAATATAGTTCCAATTATTTTGACTAATTATAATGAAACTGAAATTTAGCAAATGCATAACCAAATCACAACAACTAATTTTAAAGTATGACAGATACTGCCTATAGTTAATAAAAAATTAAATTATTTACAATATTCGACACATGTTGTAAATAATATGTGTTATAATAATGAGTAAAAAACGAATGGAGGCATATTTTGGATTTAAACTTATTTGAAAATCTTAAAAAGGATATAGAAACCAATGTTACTGTCAAAAATTTTATAAATGAACTAACTAATTTTTTAAATAATATAAACTCAGCTAAAACACAAGATAATCTTACTAATAATGAAGGCTCATTAGAAAAAGAACAAAAAATGCAAGAATACCGAAAAGAAGGTCATCTATATTTAGTAACTGAAGACAGAAATAATGAGATTTATTTATGGGATTTTGCAGAAAAATCAAAAAATGAATTTAAAGAAACAATATTATCAGATGATTTATTAAAAGTTGCTAAAGAAGGTGCTATGCTGCAATATAAAAATGGAACATATGAACTCTATTCTCCCTATGGATTTGATATGATATCTAAAGAAGAAAAATAGTATCATTATACTTTTATGTTTTTAAAAATTATGCTATACTGCATATAGTAAAAAAATTGAAGTAATATATATGAACCAAAAAAATAGTAATAATAATTTAAAACAAATATTAATTTTAATTATTTTTGTTCTTATAATAGTTGCTATTGGATATTTTAGTAACAATACAAATTATACTAATTTAATTTTAGCTTAGAAAGGAGCTAATTTTTATGCAAATTGAAAACGAACTATATCATTCATTACAAAGTTTAAATAAATCTTTAAACAACCTTTTGACTGATGCTTGTCTCTCTCCTACTGATAGTAAACTAGAAAGATTTTTATATACCTTAGAAAAACAGAGATTTAAAATTTATGAACAAGTTAGATTCTTAAATCATATTACTGAAGAAAATGAAATTCACTTTATAAAATTGGGCTAGGACATTCTAATATTCAAACTACTATGATTTATACTCATTTAGATGAAACAAACAAAGAAGTATCAGCACAAGTGTTAATGGCTAAATTTCAATTTATTTTGACTAATTATAATGAAAATGAAATTTATGAGATGAAAGATGAAACTTTGAATAATATCTATGAACAAGACATAGAAAAAGTTATTGCAACCCTTCAAAATTAACAACAATGTACTTATTTTTCATTAATCGTGTACAGAGCGTGTACGCTTTTTTCTAAATAGCATTTAAAATGGCAACTGCTTTTTCTTCTTCTTTTGGGTATAAATGTGAATAGGTATTCCATGTTATTTCAACTTTTGCATGTCCTAATTGGATCTATGTCAAGTTTTTAGACACATTTTCGTGGATTTTTATATCTTTTTGTGGATATATCCATATCCATTTTTTCCATTTTGAAAATTTGTTACAAAACATAGGTAATACTAAACTATGTTTTTATGTAACAACAGTAGATAGCAATTAATCTTCTGAAAAATCTCCAATAGGAACTTTTGTAATAGGTTCTTCTGTTCCAGGTTGATAGAGCAAATTGCAATCTTTACAAAAAGCAATATAGGTAGTTTCGTTGCCAATTACAGTTGCTTGTATTTCTTCAGCATTAGCAATATGCTCATCATCCTTTAAAATTTCATTAATCTCTTTGGCTATCCGTTCACATTCCTCTTTTGTTAAAGCTTTACTTGTCATAATCATGACATTGCCTCCTTTCCATTTGTGAAATTATCACAAATACGTTTCTCATTTTTTATTACAGTGAATTAAAAATTCATTTTTTATTATATATCTCTACATAATTATTGTCAATATAAACTAATTTGACAACAAAAAAACAACTAGAAATTTAATTCCTAATTGTTTCTCATTTTTCATTCAAATACAAGCCTTTTATTTTTTTATTTCAATAAAACGTGTACAAAGCGTGTATGGCAGATTTTTAATCTCTGTAAGTGTCTATTTTAAGCCTCTTTTCAAAAAGTGGTGCGGATGAAGGGATACTCCAAGAGTACTTCCTCGCTTTGCAAAGCAAAGCTCACAGCACTCGCCCCCACATCGTTGACTACTTTCTCCTAAGAACTGTGTTAGATATGTTGGCTATTAATAGTTATTGTTTTTTAGCCTTATATAAAATCAGTAAAATTATTATGGTTCTATATATTATTAGAATTAACACTTACTCTATTCTGGCTTTTGATATTTTTTGTGTTTTTATAAAAAATCTTAAAGTGTTAGAAAATTGTTTAAAAATTGTTAGAAAATATTAAATATGAAAGTATAACATTTGCTTTACCTTTAGCTAATAAAAAATTAAATAAATTTTGTCATATTGCTATACTTTTTGGAAATTTATGGTATAATGATTGTAATAAAAATTTGTTCGGAGGTATTATTCTATGAAAAGATGTTATTACATTAAAACAAGCCTCTGAAATTAACAAGAAATATAAAGAAAATGAAGATACTTTTCAAAAAATTATGAATGGCGAATATGATGTACTGCAAAATTTTTCTTTTGATGTTGTTAGATTTGCATTTAGTAACTATTATAATGATAAACCCTATTTGTCTGACATGACCCAAAGCCTACAATTTTGTATATTAAAAGGTGGAGTTTTACTTTTAAATGGCAAAGGCTATCATTTTGCTGCTAAATGTTTGAATAATTCTTTGCATAAAGCTCCTAAAGATCTTACTATTACAGATACTAAAACTATTACTAAAATACAAGATGATAAGAATTTTAAAAAATGTTTGCATAAAATTATTGAAACATATGGCAATAAAAGTCAATTCAATACTGGAGAATACAATGAATCTCTATCTTTCGAAGATGGCGATTTATTTCTAGCATTGCATAATGCTTATATAACTGTCATTGGAAATAAACAGGAAAATGGTAAGTGGAATTTAGATATAACTTTATCTGATGAATACGATTTTACAGACTTTAAAGAGATAAGAGAATATATAAAAGATGATGATTTTTGGAAAGCCTTTATTGGTTCTACTGCTAATAACCTAGCAATGATCGGAACAGCTTGTAATGTTGTTAATGAATACAATATTACAATTAAATTTAAACTTGAAAATTGGGAGGTATAAATAGTGTTAAAAAAAGATAAAAATAAAATTCTTATTATTGATTTGTATTTTTTATCTCTTCTTATTTTTGAACTAATCATTGGAATTATTCTATTTGATGGAGATACTAAAAAAGTAGTAGAAGGTTATTACGATTTCTTTGATATTATAGCTTCATCAATTAAAGCTGGTATCTATCATTTTATATTTATATCTTGTATTGCTATCTATGTTAAATTTAGTAAAAAAATAGATATCGAATATAAGCATATTATTTATTGGTTTCCACTATGTACATTCATTTTTTCTTTACCGATAAGTTGTTTAGCTAGTACTATAGTAAGAATATATTTAAACATTTCTTAGAAATATTTAGATAAAAATTACTTTCTATTATTAAAATCTATTCTTTGTGATATAATAAGAAAAAAATAAATTGGAGGAAATTTTATGGCAATTCCCACAAATATAGAAACATTATTAAAAGGAAATATTGTAGAATCTGCAAGATTAGAATTTAAGAAAAACTGGAATCCAGAGCCTATCTTACACTCTATTTGTGCTTTTGCAAACGATATAGACAATTGGGGTGGTGGTTATATTTTAATTGGTATAGAAGAAAATAACGGAAAACCAAAATTACCAATTACAGGTATTAAAGTAGAAGAAATTGATAAAATTCAAAAAGAATTATTAAATAAATGTAAATTAATCCAACCTGAATATGTTCCTATTGTTGAACCAGTGGTATATCAAAATAAACATATATTAATTGTATGGTGTCCTGGAGGTAGCACAAGACCTTATAAATGCCCTACCACTTTAGATAAAGATTTGTCAAAAGGTTACTCTTATTATATTCGTAAAATGTCAAGTACAATTAAAGCTACTGCTGAACTAGAAAAAGAATTATATTCTCTATCTAATCAAGTACCTTTTGATGATAGAATCAATCATAAAGCACAAATTGAAGACCTAAAATTACCACTCATTCAAAATTATTTATATGAAATTAAAAGTAAATTATATGAAGAATCTAAAAATATGGATTTTGTGGAATTATGCCAAAGCATGAGAATTGTTGAAGGTACACCTGAATATTTAAAACCTGTTAATGTTGGTCTGCTATTCTTTAATGATATGCCACAAGATTTTTTCCCTTATTCTCAAATCGAAATAGTAGATTTAAGAGGTGGCTTAGAAGGCGATAATATGACAGAAAACATTTACAAAGGTCCTTTAGATTATATGATAAAAAGTGCTTTAAGATTTTTGCAAAATTATTTAATTGAGGAAAGAATTATAAAAGTACCTTATCAAGCTGAAGCGATTCGTTATTTTAATTATCCATATCCTGCTATAGAAGAAGCTTTAGTAAATGCCATGTATCATCGTCGGATATGATGTTAGAGAACCTGTTGAAGTAAGAATCTTAAAAGATAGAATTGAAATTAGTAGTTATCCTGGTTTAGAGCGTTCTATTTCAGCTACTGCTATGCAAAATAATAATATTCGTGGTAAAAAATATCGTAATCGTCGAATTGGAGATTTCCTAAAAGAATTAAAATTAACAGAAGGTAGAAATACTGGTATTCCAAAAATTAAAAGAGCTTTGGAAAATAATGGCTCCCCTGCCCCTATTTTTGAAACAGATGATGACAGAACTTATTTTATAACTACAATTTTAATACATGAAGGATTTAAAAATTTCCAAGAAATTACCCAAGAAATTACCCAAGAAATTACCCAAGAAAATTTAACATTGACACAATTAAATATCATAGAATTAATAAAACAAAATCCTTCTATTACTCAAAAAGAAATGGCTACTTCGCTTGATTTAACAAGAGATACCATAAAGTATAATATTGCATTATTGAAAAAGTTTAATATCCTTTTAAGAGAAGGCTCAACAAAAAAAGGAAAATGGATTATAAAATTGACACCATTTATTCAATCACCCCTACAAACATTAGAAGATACCAAACATGGTAAAAATTTAAGTAAAACTTTTGACACTGTAGATGAAATGTTTGAAGATTTAGATAAAAATTAAATAATTATTTTACAATAATTTAGAATTTTAAGAGTAGTTTTTACAAACTACTCGTTTTTATTTTTTACGAAAGAAGGTGAAACTATGCAAGAAAACAATTTAAAAGGTCTATGGATACCTTATGAAATCCTAACAAATGAGCATTTAAGTGATAAAGAAAAATATATCTATTCTCTAATATTGTTTTTTAGTAAAAACAATGGTTATTGTACCATAACAAATAAATATATAGCAACTATTGTAAATTTATCTGATACAAGAGTATCAAAATTGGTAAGTAGTTTATCTAAAAAGAAATATATTCAAGTAATAACAAATTTTCAAGATACAACAAGACAAATTATAAATAGAAAAATAATACCACTTGTCAAATATGACAACCCTACCTATTCAAAATCGACTAATCAGCTAGACAATAATAACAATAGTTATAGTCCCAAAAACACTAATACTATTGGCGAAACCAACAACTATATAAATAATAATAAATATAATAACTATAAAAATAGGTTTCATGACAATAGAAGGATATACTCTGTTGAAGATTTAGAAAGTTTATATGCAAATGATTTTTAAGACTTTCATAGTCTTTTTTATTTTACTCCCTATTTTAGCTTAGAAAGGAGCTGATTTTTATGCAAATTGAAAACGAACTATATAATTCATTACAAAGTCTAAATAACTCTTTGAATAATCTTTTAAAAGATTCCTACCTCTCTCCTACTGATAGCAAACTAGAAAGATTTTTATACACCTTAGAGAAAAAGAGATTTGAAATTTATGAACAAGTTAGATTTTTAAATAATATTGCTGAAGAAAATGAAATTCACTTTATAGATAACGACTATAAAGCCACTTTAAAAGATAATGTGTTATCTTTGTATATACCTGAAAAACTACCTAATTTGAAAAATAGATCATCTTATGCACACAAGCAAATAATTTTAAATATTGCAGAAATAACAAAACCTTATGAAAGATTATTTTATGACAAATTTGTAATTGTCGTTGTTAAGATATTTGAAAAAAGAAAAGTATGGGATGTTGATAATAGAACTGTTAAACCTATCCAAGATGGATTAATTCATGGTGGAGTTATTAGAGACGACAATTTATTTAATTGTTGTTATATGGCACAAGGATTTTATTCTGATACTCCCCATATTGAAGTTTCTGTTTTAGAGGCTGCTAAAATCATAAATTTTATTAACAATAATTTACCAGATATTAACATATGACCATAGCAAAATTTTAAAGATTTTTTTCAATATTTTTTTGCTATGGTCATTTATAATTAAAATATTGATATTTTAATACTTACAACCTTATGGGTTTCAAATTTATTTGTCTAGAGTAGAGGTGTCATATACGAAAGTATATGCTACCTCTACAAAGGTACAGTTTATTGAACAGATAAATGGATGATTAATAGATTTAATTTTATAAAGATTGGAAGTGTGATGAAGATGGAAAAAGGATTACTTTTGCAAGAAAGAGATGCCCAGTTATTAGAGTTTTTAGCAGAATACAAAACAATAACATTAGATAATACAAGATATATTTATGGTACAAAGACCTATCAAGAAAAAAGAATATGTCATCTCGTAGAAGAAAAGTATTTAACTAGACTAAAACATAGAAAAATTGCTTTAGGTAGAAAAGGAAAAGAATTTTTAATTGAAACTGGTACAGAAATTAAAGTACATTGTAGAAATCCCAATAATATAGAAAGATTAAAAGTGATTAGTGATATTGCATCTTTTACAAAATTTAGTAATACTATGAGTTTTATGCCTAGTTGGCATTTAAAAGATAGAAATGCACCAACACAAGATTCAAGAAGATATTTAGGGCTTTTAACTTTCGAGGGTATGTAAAATAAAGTGTGTAATGTCGAAATTTGATAGAGAAATTACTATGT
>CANOYI010000040.1 GCA_947571515.1 uncultured Clostridium sp.
CTTCTTTATAAAATCGATCTACTTCACTTTGTGGAATACTGTTTGTATCAATATTATTAATATCTAAATCTTGAAAATAAATTTTTTTACATACAATTGTTAGTTTTGCTTCTTTAAAAGATGTTGTATTTTCTAAAAACTCTGGTGTAAGTTTTGTAAGTGCAACCTTATCTAAATTTCTACCAGACTTACTACCTAATATTCCTAAATCTCTTTTATATTTTTCATCATAAAAGCTGATTGTAAAATATTCGTTACTTTCCATAAATTCATAAGTATAACGAATTGGTTTTACATAAACTGTAACAACAGGCTTATTCCAGATAGTTCCTAATCCTCCCCAACTGATTGTCATAGTATTAAACTTTTCTTTTACTCCTGCTGTTAATAACGCCCATTCTTGGTCGATTGCATATAAAGGTGCTAGTTTAAAATTTTTTAAATTCATTCTATTTTTCTCCTCTTCAAAACTATTATAATTTAATCACAATCAAATATCGTTTTATTTATAATATACTTCCCATATTCATTTTTCCATATTCTATGTATTTCTGAATGGTCAAATGCTTCTAATCCTTTTTCAGTAAGGTTCATTTCTATCATTAAATCGTGTCTATTGGATAAATTCGTATTTGATGTATAAATTTTAACATCATTGACACCATCTATATTTAAAGACTGATTAAATAAATTTCTTATTGGTTCTAATATTTCTTGAATGTTTTGTGTCTCATCAAATTTAACTATAATAAAATGTTTCATAATTTTTTCTCCTAAAATTTTCTGTAGTAGTTACTTCATATATTTTGTTTAACACTTTTCAATAATTTGTTGCAAATCTACCATCATTAACTTAAAAATCAACGGGCTAATCAATTTTTCTAATCACTTTACATGGATTACCAACTGCAACACTATTGTCTGGGATATCTTTTGTCACAACACTTCCTGCTCCAATCACACAATTATCGCCTATCTTTACACCTGGTAATACCACTACATTTCCACCAATCCATACATTATCTCCCACTTCTATTGGTTTGGCATATTCTAACCCTTTGTTTCGTTGTTCTGCATCGAGTGGATGTCCTGCTGTATAAAATCCGACAGTTTGGTGCAATAAATACATTGTCACCAAATTTTACTTTATTGCCATCTAAAATAATTAAATTGTGATTGGCATAAAAATTTTCTCCAATTTCTATATTATAGCCATAATCACACATAAACGGTTGCTCAATTAAAAAATCCTGTTTTGTACTTCCTAACAATTGTTTCATTATTTTTCTTTTTTCTTCTTGGTTTGATGGTTTTATTTGATTGTATTTATGACATAAGTCTTTGGCTTTTTCTCTTTCTTTTTGTAATTCTTCATTATAGTTAGCATCGTATAATTCTCCTGCTAACATTTTTTCTTTTTCATCCATAGTAAGGCTCCTTACTTTTTTGTTTATTATATAATAAGTATTTGTTTTTATCAACTATAATAATTTCTTTTAAGTTTTGACTTCTTTGCAAATTTCTCCACTAGTGGGCATTTGCTATTAAAAAGCATTACATTGACATCAATTTTCCTTTTATCTGTTCCAATTCTTCTTTACTAATTTCTGTATATTTCATAATTTTTTCTTCTGTTTCTCCACTTTGCAACATATTTTTAATTGTTTTGGTGATACCTTCTTTAACGCCTTTTTTCCAATTCTTATATTCTAAATCAAGTAGCATTTTAGTTACTGGACTCATACCTAATTCCCCCTTTCTTTTTATTTTTTCTAGTATTTCATTTGCCTTTTCTTGACCAATACGAAATACTATAATATTGGAAATAATTTCTGCTAGTGCTTCCAAATCCTTTGGGTCATCAATAACTTCTATAATTTTATTAATTTGTTGGTTTAATACTTCTGTTTCTGTACACTTTTCGATTATCATAATACTACCAAATAATGTTCTTTTCTCCAATAATTCTTCTAACATATAATCCTGTATTGCTATCAAATTATACTCTAACTCAATTTCATAATCTTTGTAGTTTTTTGATTGATACTGACTTTGTGCAAAATTTGTCTTGACAGTCCATTTTTGAAATCCAGTATAAATGACAATTGGTACAACAACTGGATAAATTTTATCTTTTCTTAAATAAGTTTTCTGCACAATACTTTCTTTTCGCATGATTTCCCCTACATATTCCCATATCCTTAATGGCATATCTTGGTCTATGGTACTTTGATGCTCCACTAAAAAATAAACTGCTTTGTCTTTTAATTTATATATGATATCTGAATGTTTTTCTTTATATTGCTTGGTTATGAAATCAGTATGGCATTGTGTGAGTCGTTCTGGCTTTATCTTTTCCTTTAATGCTAAAAATTCATTCAAAAAGTTTACCATTTCTTTTTTCCTACTCAAAATATTACGAAACATCTTGTCATGTTTTTTATCAATTTCCTTTATTCTTTTTTGATTATAAATTTGATTTTTCTCTAAATTGGGAATTTTATAAGCAACATCTCTTTCTTTTAATTTCATATTTTTATTGTTTTTTAAGTATTCAATGTATTGTTGATAAGTAATAAATTTCAATTTATCCCTTCTTTCTGTATTGTATCTTGTTTTTATTTGCTTGTCAAGTTTTATTCTTTAGTAAAGTAGCAAGATTTCTTTTTTTGTGTTACTGTTCAGCCTACTCTTATATTTTTTAGTGAGAAAACAAATAATAAGGCTGACTAGTAACTTTTTTGTTATTGCTTATCTATCGTTCTTTTATCACCTTCCTTTTGTAATTTTAATTTTTTGTTTGGAATTTTTTAGAAGTAAAATTTGAATCTATAAATAGTTCATGTGTAGTTAAACCTAAGATGTAATATATTGTTATCTTAAAATATACTTTCGAAAAAGTCAATCTTTTTCACAAATAATTCACATATCTTACAAACTTTCCTAATATAGAACAAATCGGAAAGCCTTAAGATTAGCATAATTTAAACTTTTTTCTTTGGCTTTCCGTTAATTTGTTCGTGTGCCAATTTTACATAGTAAAATTGTGTGCAATTTTTTTCTTGTAAGAAAGCTTAATATATGATTTTCCTTAGAATTTCTCCTATTTTTAGTTCCTCATAACTAGCCATTTTCTGTTGTTTCACCACGTCTGCAATGGCAAGAAGTTCTTGACTTTGTATCTGATTTAACTTATGAAGTCGTTCTTCTGAAAGCGTAACATTTGACAAATTTTTACAATAAGTATCTTTATCAAAACCAATCAACTGTATCTCATTTGGAAATCTAGTCTTTAGCCTATCAGCAATCTGAATTCCCTCTGGATCCATATCACCCGAATAAAAAATCGTTTTACATGACTTCGTTAATAATTTAATCAATACAATCCCTGACAACTTCACTTGTCCATAAGTACACACAAGAGGGACTCTCTTTTCTTTTAAACTATCTGCTATCGCTGTAAAAACAGCTGGATTCTCCATAACCAGTGCATATTCATAATCTGTTTTCACTTCCACTATTTTTGACAAATTTTCCAACGTTGCTTGCATCGCTTCATTTTCGTCCCAAAATCCTTTCCAAGCTAGATGTTCTCCCTTTGTGGTATAGGCTTTTATATTTTTGCATAAAACCATATTGGATACATCATCTACTAACAAATTATTTTGAAAATATAATTCTGCTAATTCCTCCGTATCTCTTGGCACCTTTCGTTTTTTATTTTCTGCCAATAGCCTTGTAAAAATCTGACCTGTTAATGTATTTCTATCTAATCCATGTGGCGATTTTATCCTATTAGCACTAAATACTGGTAATTTCATTTTTTGTTCTGGTAACTGATTGAAACAAATACAAGCTTGTTGTATAGCAGTTCTTAGATTTTCTTTATTTTTTCCATAATGCCTTTTAAAAAAATGATTAGCTTTATCTTGCCACAAGCCTTCTAATACAGAATAGCTTGGTGTATCTTTATTTTCCTGTAAAATTTCTTGATAAAACTGTTCTTCCCCATTTCTTTTTTGCTCTTCTTTTGCTTTTTTACTTACCAATGGTTTGCCATCATAAGTTTCGAGAATTGTTTTTAAAGGAATGGCAGAAAACCTAGTTTCTTGTAATCTTGCTTCGAATTTTTTAAGCGAAATCGTAATGCTTTTATTATTATAGTAATCTTTTTTCATAAATCCACTTAATGCCTGTTTTTCTTCTTGGGTTGGATTTTCTAACATAATATTTCCTTCCCATTTGCCATAAGATTCATATTTCTTCCTCATTTTATGAAAAATTCTTTGATACGGTCTTTCTTGGAAATATTTCATACATTCTTCTAGGTTTCCCATTTGTTATCTCTCCTATTTTCCTGCTATCCAAAGTGGAACTTCTTTTCCCATTTGTTTAATAGCTTTTACAATATTATCTACGTTAAATGAATACATCGTTAAAACTTCTTCCTCATTACATACCATTTCTAGCATTTCTCTCAAAATATTATCTGCATTTTGTTCTCCTGTTTTTTTCATCAATAAATAAGGCTCCACTAAATGTGTCATGATTACCTCTAGCATATCAAGTTCTTCCAATGGAATTCCCTCTAACTCTTTTTTTAAATCTTGATATCCTTGTGTGTTTTCTATATAATTTCCTTTTCCATAATAAATATACTCTTCTTTCGTATATTCCTTCAAATCTTTGTTCTGTTTGACAATTTCTTTTGCAAATTTTTTCTGTAAGTCGCCAAGATATATCATTTCTACATTTTTACTTTTATGGTTAATTTCTATTTCTATCGTTGGAAATTCCACTTTCGTCAATACTAAAAGCCTAGCAAATTCTTCTTTTGTTGTTTCAAACATCTTTTCAAAAATGCGATATGCTTTTTTTGCTTTTATTGCTCCATATACTTCACACATACCTCGAATACAATCTGCCTTTTCATTAAATTCCTGATTGCTATTTCGTATCTCTTCTTTCTTTAATAATTCTTTGATTTTCTTTATTTCTGGTATATGAAATATGACTTTTCTATATTGATATTCTGCAAATGCGATTCCAATTTGTTTTAAAAAGATAAATGGCTCTATTTGAGGTACTACTTTATCTGTTTCCACTTGTATTTCTATCAAACTTGTTTCTTTCATTTCTTCTAATGTTTTCCATACTGTCTCTGGTACATAAGAAAGATTATTTCTTAAAATTTCTTCTCTATTGTCTAAAAGGAACTGCTTAATCTCGTTTTGAGGCATTTGTATTGGATTCCTTCCTTCATTTCCTAAAGCAATACTTCCTAGGGCAAAAAAAGCCACTAGTTCTTCCCATTTTTTATCTTTTATATATTCTTCATACTTTTTGTCTTTTTGGACTTTATCATTTGCCATTTGTTTTAATTCTTCTAGCAGTTCTTCTAACATTTGTTCTTGAAATTCTTCATAAGTTTCCTGTATTTCAGCGTTATTAGCAAATTCTAATAATGATTCATAATAATCACTGGCTTCTTCATTTCCTAATTCTCTATAATAGTTAATCACTTTTTCATAAATTTCTTCATCTCTTATATATACTCCGTTATCTTCTGCTTGATCCAAAATCTCTGCCACTTTTTCCATATCAGGATTATCCTTTTCTAACTCCCATTCACATTGAATTTCAAATCCTTCTTCCTCTTCTGGATACTCTTTTAACCAAGCTTTCAAATTTTGGTTGGCTTCTTTTTCTTTTCCTAAGATATGTAAATCTCGAATCAAAAACATTTCATATTCTTGTCTTAAATCTTGCTCTAAATCAAACTGTTCCAAAACTTCATCTAAAGCTTGTGTCTCTTTTTCTATATAACTTTCATCCATTTCTGAACAATAAAACAATTGATTTAAATATTCCTCTATCCAATTTTGTAAGCCAAATTCCATAATCGGATATTTTCTATCAAATTCTTCTGGTTTTATTATGTTTTCTTCTTTTGCTATTTTTAATATTTCTATCCAAATTTCTTGTGACAATTCTATCATTTTCTTATCTAATTCAGTTGGCGGTTCTTCATCGATATCCTCCATAGATTGGTATTTCATATTATTTAATAAGTTGATTTTTTCTTCTAATTTTTTCATATTTTACTCCTTTTCTTTCTTAAGGCACAAATCTTGGTTGGAAAAGAATTAAATTTTGGCAAGGAAAATTTTATTTTGACAGCGAAAATTGTAATTATTTTTCAACCTTTCACCTTTCAAACTAATAATTCTTTTTTCTTACCATCCCAATGATAACGAATAACAGAAACAACTTGACTGGCTGGGTCAGAAATCAACTCATTAATAGCCAAACTTGGAATGGTATCATACTCGCCCCATAAAACCTGTGAATTAATCACATATTCCAAATCCAATTCTGTTAAAATACGGAAGCAATCCCTAATATTATTATCATCGACACCAGCAAAAGCTTCATCTAATGAAATAATCCTTGCGCAATCTAGTCTTGCACTCTCATATCTAGCGTAAACAGCTGCAAACAGTGGAATATACATAGCCATTGCCTTTTCTCCACCACTTAATTTGTAAAAAGCATTATTGGTCAATTGTTTTTTCGTATTATTTCCTTGTTTAAACAAAAATTCAAACTCAAACCAATTACGGTAATCTAAAGTGTCTTTCATAATATTGTAAAATGGAATTAAATTTCCCTTTTCTTTTGACTTTTCTTCCGCTTTGGCGAACTTACTCCTAAAATGATTAGCTACTTTTTTAATTTCTTCTTTTCGTAAAATGCTGGTATCAGAATTCAAGATTTCTACTAGTTCTGCTGTATCTACTTCCATTTCGTCATTGGCTACTTTTGGTTTCCACCTTAGACTAAAAGACAATCCACTCGAAGTATGTAAATTCTCCATTAAATTGTTCATGGCTTTTACCCAATCTTTTGAATGGTAAATTCTTTCTCGTATTTTTCGACCCACTGTATTGGTTAAAATATCTTCAAATAGCTTTCTATCATCTTCTTCAATTAGACTTTCTGTTTCTTCAATGGTTTCTTTGATATCATCTGCTAACACTATCAAATTAACTTTTCTTCCCTTTAAAAAGCCAAGAATATCCCTTCTATTTCTCGTTTGATAAGCATATTTGATATCTTGTGGCAAGTCTTTTAGTTCTTCGCTATTATCTTCTACATACATTTCTTCCATAGACAAGTTATATTCTGCTAAATGTTCAAAATTCTCTCTAAATTTCAAAGATAATGTTTCAAAATAATCAGAAATACTTTTATTTTTTTCATCAAATTTATGATATTCTGACAAAATTTGATGAGCGACTTTTCCGATTTCTTCATATTCTGGAATGACATATTTTAACTTTAATTCTTCCTCTAAAATCTCCTTAAAAATACGTGTTTTCTTTTCTAATTGTGTTACCGTCTGCTCTAAGAACATTAATTTTTCATGATTATGTTCTTGATTGGTTTTCAATCTTTCCACAATTTTGACAATCTCGGTTCTTTTTTCTGGCAGTTCCTTTTCTAATTTCAAACACAATGTCATCTTCTCTTTTAACTCTTCAAATCCTGTTCCAATCATCGTTTCAATCGCTTGTATCTTTTCTTCTAATGTTTTTTTCTTGCGATTCATTACACTTAAATTATATTGCATATCTTCTAAATCTTGTCTCACTTGACCTAAATGTTCTTCTATGATTTGCAAGGTATGAGCTAGGCTACTAATATTACTTTGCTTTTTTTGCATTTCATATAAGTCATCTTTTAATTCTGTTGCTAATTCCAGATTTTCTTCAAAAACCTCTAATGTTTTCGTAAAATAGATTCCTTTTGTTTGAACCTCTACTTTTTCTTTTGCTTGTTTTAAGGTCTCAAATTTTTCTTGTAATTGTTTTTCTTTCAAAACAATTTCTTCTCTGATAGAAGTCAAAATATTGGTATCGATTTTGATACGATTCCATTTTTCTTCTAATTTCTTATCCTTTGGGAATTGCTTCCACTCTTGCTCTAATTGTTCTATTTTTTCTTCTAATGCTTGTAATTTTGTTTGACAATCCTCCCTTGTCTTTTCTAGTTCGTTTACTTGTTCTTGTAGTTCTAGTATTTTGTTTTCTTTATATCTTTTTTTCGCTTCTTTTCCAATATATTTGGCTGGTTCTAATTGGTCTGCCTTTCCTCCTAATAAACCAATTCTATAATTTCCTTGTTCATCTACATAGGTATCATCTGCTGTCTTATCTAGTAAAATATTAGACAAGATATTAGAAATCGTATCTGTTTTTACTTGACAATTTTCTGGTAGGATAATGTCAAACAGTTCTAAGGCATTATGTCCAAATTTTGGGGTGGCTGGCAATAAGTATTTATCTACAAAATCGTGGTCTTGCTTTTGTATGGTTTCCATAGAAGAAGGCTCTATGATAAGGGCATCTAGTATTCCCATTTCTTGTAAGGCATTTTCTAAAATATCTTTTTGTTTTTCTGGCAAATCCTTTTTAAAATCAACCACTTCATAGAATGGAATAAAAGGTATATTATTTTGTTTTAGTCTTTCTCTATTTTGTTCTACAGCTTTGCTTCTGATTGGCTCTGCTTCTCTTTGATTTTTCCATTCTTCTATTTCTTGTAATATTTTTTGTTTTTCTTGTTCTGCTTGTTCTTTTTGATATTTAATTTCTACCTGGTTGGCTAATAGTTTTTCTTTGGCTATTTCATATGGAATTCTACTACTTGCTAATATGGTATCAAAATTACCTTTTTCTCCATATTCTTGTACTTTTTGTGATATGGCTACTTTTTCTTCTGATTGCATTTTTAGTAATTGGTTATTTTCTTCCCAAGTATACATTTCCTCTATAAAATTTTGTTTTTCCTCCTCTAAAGTCACTCGATCTCTTGTTATTTCTTGTGATTTTTCTGTTTCTTCTTTTCTTTTTTTATCTAATTCTTGCAAAGCATTGTCATATTCCACTTCTGCCTTTTTTGCTTCTTGTATGGCATTTTTTCCTTTTTCAATTTTTTGAATATAACGTTTCATATCTTGATTTAAAGTATCGTATTGATAAGTTTTTTCTAGGTTTTCTTTGACTTCATCCATTCGAAAGAAATATTCATCATATTGAATTTGTTTTGCTTTTTGACTTGCTTCTTCTTCCTGTTTTTTAAACTCGTCCATCGCATATTCTTTTTGATTGTTTGTCTCTTTTTGTTGATAACCTTGCTTTATTTCTTCTTGTTTTTTGTCTTCGACCCTTTTTTCTTGTTCCTCTATTTCTTTTTCTTGTCCTTGTAAATTTTGTTTTAAATCCTCTAATTCCTTTTGCAAATTAAATCTTTCATCTTTTCTTAATTCATCTAATGTAAATTTGTTTGACTCGATTTGTATTTCAATTTGCTCTTGTTCTTTTTGATTCTCCTCTATTTCCTGTTTTTCCTTCTCAATCTTATCTCTTAACGTCTTTTCTTCTGCTTGCTCTTTTTTCCAGGCTTGATTGGTTGTGTGATAATTTTTAGCTTTTTGATGCAATACTGCCTCATTGTAAGTTTGATAATATGTTTTTAATTTTTCAATGGCTTTGTGGCTATTTTTTAATTGTTCTAACTGTTCTTTGGTATCATTCATATTTTGAATGGATTCTGCCACTGGTCTTAAATCCTCATCTGATAAAGGTCTTAACGAATTCGATATAATTTCTGTTATAATAGAAGGTTTAAAGTTCTTTCCATCTGAAAGTTTTGGACTTCTAATTTCAATTAATAATTTGATAAATTCATCATATTCTTCTAGCGTAGGAAACCCAAAAATGGTGTCATTTACTAAGTTCATATATTCTTTTTGTGTTTCTACAACTTGTCCACCTTCTCCTATTCTATTTTTTAATTCTTGCTTTGTTAATGGGATTTTTTGTTCTAACTTTTTATAAAGATAGAAATCTTCCCCCATACGTCTTCCATCTTTGATTAAAAATCCCCAGAATTTAACACTTTGTCCTCTTTTTGCTCTTAATCCCATTCCAATTGTGATGTAATTTCCTGTTTCTTTTTTTCTAAATTCCATGAATAAATAACTTGTATTTTCTTCTTTTGCTTTGTCTCCATAACCTAATACATAGTCTTCAATTCTTCTGGATTTGTTACCAAATGGGTCTAATCTTTCTGGTGATTTTTTTCCATCTAATAATAAGGGAATAAAACTTTGCATGGTAACACTTTTTCCAGATCCATTGGTTCCTCTTAATATCATTCTTCCTTCTGAAAATTCGAAAATTTCTTCGTCATACCACCAAAAGTTGATTAATCCAATTCGCTTGATTTCCCATCTGTTTTCTTGCTTTGTTTCCATTTCTTTCTCCTTTTTTTACTTTTATTATTTTTATTATTTATAATGCTAATAAATTTGGTTATCTCTTATTAATATGAATCTATCAATTAACTTTATTTAATTTTCAAAAATGCTCGTTCAAGCTAATTTTCGTAGAAATTCTAATAAAATTAAATGAGCCTCTTTCACTAAAGACCCAAAAGCTAAAGCTTTTGTACCGTGAACATTCCTCATTTAATTTATAAAGAATTTCTACCTCAATTACTTTCAATGCGCTTTTTTCAAATTCAATATAGTTAATTGATTTACAAATATTGATGAAAATTCGAATGTAACTGAAATAGCGTTACAAATTCTTAAATAAAACCGTAAAAGATCCTGTTCTCAGGTATTGTTGCGGTTTTATTTTTAGAATTTGTTAGCGTAATGTAAGGTAACCGAGAATTTGAAGAAATATTTATAAATCAATTATTATTTTCATCTGCATTAAATTCTTTCGGATAATTCCCTCTAACCTTAAACACAATTGGCATAATCTGATATTCTTTCTTTTCCTCATGATAACGAACCATATCAAACTCTTGCATAAACGTAACCACTTCTGCTACTAATTCCTTCACATTTTTCTCTCGAAACTCCTTACTAAATCCATCTTTATACGTATTCTTCGTCTCCTCAACCAATTTAGTAAACTCCAACTCTGAAACAAAAATGTCCTGTTCTGTCATAGCTTCTTCTTTCATCTTTTCGATTATAGTTGTATTTAAAAAAAGCACAACATCTGAAATTGCTTTTTGATTCGGAAAAGTATTTTTAAAACTCTGATTATCCAATAGCAAAATATAGCTACCATCTTTATGTACTTCTAAACTTGCATCTAGGATTTTATCAACATCTTGCTCAATCGTATTTTTATAATTTTTGATATACAAATAATCTAAATCTTCTTTGTCTTCTGGATAAACCACATTTTCTGTAAATAAGCGTCGATAAATTCTTTGTCTTCTTTCAATCCCTTTATCTTGGTCTAGTCCCAATTGTTCCTTTTCGTAAATATCAGTATACAAATTACAATCACTAATATTACTTGTAAAATTCCTAACAAAATATTTTGATATTCCTGTCACTTCATATAAAACATCATTTTCAATGTTATCCGCAAATTTATTTTCATCACCATCATATCTTTTAATAAATCCTAGTTCTTGAATATATTTCAAAACCTTAACCATCGACTTTCTATGAGAATATAAGTTAAAATCAATGGTAACATCTTTTAAATCAATTTCCGTTTGTAAGTTTTGAAGATAATCAATCAACTGTGAAAGAATAAATTGGTCTCTCCTAGACTTTGTTTCCAAATAAATTAAAATCATACATAAAAATAAATACTCTAATTTATTGGTAAACTCTTGAATTCCCATGAAGCTTTGTGGCTTTCCTGGTATTTTCTCTAATTTTATGATATAGGGATTGGCAATTATTTTATACCCTAACTTGTCTTTAATAAAACTTTGCGTTTGTTCATCTAGATCTGTTTTAATTTTATTGTAGTTATCTTCATCCATTTCTTTGACAATCCAATATTTCTCTAACAATAATTCAATTGGTTTCATCATTACTCCCCATTTCATTCCATAGGTTGCGACACACAAAGTGTAAAAAAAATAATAGATTACACTTTAGGTTAGCAACGCTGATTAAATAATAACTTTATTTTTCTTCTATTTCTAGTACAAATGCTGGCATTTCTAAATTTCCATCATCACAATGCAAAATACATCTCTTTTCTTCTTGCGGATAAATTAGCTTTACCACTCTTCCGTCCTCTGTTTTCGTTTCTTTTCCTTCTGATTGATTCGCTCTTCCTATCAATTTTAATATCATTTTTCTAATATTTGGTTTAATCTGTGGCAATTTATCAATTTCTATTTTATGTTCTTCTTGAATATATTGCTCAAATTCTTGCATTTCTTCTTCTCTTTGCTTCATATATTCTCTTATTTTCTTCTGTTTTGCTGCTGTTTTATCTTCTATTAAAACTCTTTCTGTTTTCTCTTTATAACCTCTTAAACGTGGCTTAATTTCTATGGTAAATGGTTCTTCTTCTAGTAAACTACTATTAATACTATCGGTTTGACGTACAAAATCCCCTTTGATATGTCTCGTGTTTACCATTCCAAAAACAAGGCTAGAAAGTTTATGTGCTTCTTCTAGCGATTGCGTGGCACAAAACATTTCCGCTATTTTTTTATATTCTGCTTTTCGGCTACTGATATTTCCTTTTGACTCTGCAATTTGATTGGCAATTCTTGTTATTTTTCTTATAATTTCACTGGTTTTCTCATTAATTGCAACAACTTCGCTTTGTCTTGTTACAGAACCAATGAACCATCTTTTTAGATTTTCCCATTTCCCTTTGTTTCTTTCCCTCATTAGCTCTTCTGGAAATTCTTCTTCTAGGTTACTAATTCTTATGGTATTTCTTTGTTCTTCTAATACTTTGTTTAGCATAATTTGCTCTGTTTGTGAGGAAATGTTAGATAATTTTTCTTCGATTTGATAGGAATTATCTTGTAAGATTTTAATAAATTGCTTCAAGTATCTTACTAAGTCACTTTTTCTGATAATAAATTGCGTACTTTGTGCTACTTCCTCCATTTTAATATTATAAAAGGAACGAATGTAGTCTTTGTACTTTTCGTTCAATCTCTTGAAATTTTCGTTTAATTCTTCCCACCAACCATATACTTCTTGCGTACTTTTTGTTACCATACTTTCTGTTTTTTCTATTTGCTCTTTAATTCTTTCAATTAACGTTGGCTCTAGCGAAGATCCCTCTATGTGAAGGTTCTCTAATTTTAAGATTAATCTTTCAATTTCTATCGTGTATTCTGATAGTTGATATCTGTATTTTTTGTGCTTGAATTCTTCTACACTGTATGCTTTTTCTGTATCTTGAATTGGGATTAAATTTTTCCATTCTACTAAACTTGCTAGGTCACTTTCGGCTTGTTCTATGGTATAGTTTTCAAAGTTTTCTTTTCCAACAAATTCTGAATAAATATCTTCTTTATATAAAAAATAGTTCATTTTTTCGTTTTCCTCGAAAAAAAAACGCAAAATAGGTCTGTACCTTTTTGTGTTTTCTTTGGTTAGGTATGCTGTTTCTGTAATTGGCTTCGTGATTTGTTCGTTTATTTCCATTTTTCTATCTTTTCCTTGTTTTTTATTTTACCTAATTTTACCATATATTTCTTCTCTAAGCAAGCCTTTTTCAATTTTAAGTTTCGACTTTTTTTGCAAATTTCGTTACTGGTCAGCCTACTCTTATATTTTTTAGTGAAAAAGCTTAATATATTATTTTTGAAATACCGCATAAGCGACCAGCTAACGCATACTGCCACTGTAACAAGCAAAGCTTTAACAGTGGACAGCAAAACGAGCCTTTGGCAAGTAGCATTGGAGCAACTTACAGACGAGTTATTTTTATTCTACTTGATGTTTGCTATATGTTTTCTTTGCACAAATTAATGCTATAACCATCATAAAAATATAAGTAATTATCGTCATCATAGGTAAATCAATGATAATATTTCCAAACTTATAGGATACCATCCCGAGCAAAGTTTGAGTAAATTGCATTATATGGCATTAAGAATAATATTTTATTTATTATTCCAAAGGCTGACTTTATTGTTAAAAATACTGGCAACATAATGATAGCAATATCTATTACTAATACAGTCATAGGGTTTTTAAGTTTGGATGATAGGAATAAGGTTAATCCGAGCCATACCAAATAATACTGTATATGAAATCGCTATATTGTATAAAAGTGATTGGAAGAAAGTTAATGCGTATGGGCTTAACATTGAGATAAGCTGTATTGGTAAATTTCCTCCATCTGTACCAAACATTAAGAATACACTTCCGATTAGCAAATATTAAATATATTGTAAATACTATGCTAGCAAATATATAAGAAGCAAGTATTTTTGCTGTTACACCTTTGCTTTTTCCATATTTTGTAGTTAATAATATTTTATCTGTACCATTTTGGTACTCTCCTGCAAAAACAGATGCTAAACATATACATATAGCAATTACTCCAATTATAAGCATTTCATAAGTGCTATAAAGATTAGAATATCCATAATAGAAATCATATTCAAATGGTATCTTTGTGTTATTAGACTTCTCTAACCAATATTCTTTTTCTCCGAGTTGTATATGTCTTTCCATCATAACTTTGATTTAATTTTTCTTCTATTCTTTGCCCTCTTGTTTCATAAAAATCTTTCTGTTCTTTCAAGTTTAAATTAAATAGTTCAGTTATATAACTAGCATTATAGTTTGCATATACACGATTTATATTGGTTAATAAATTAAGTCTATTATTTAAATATTCATTATAAACTTTAGGATTGAAGTCCGTTTCTCCATCACTATTTGTAATAAGATTATTAGAATCATTATGTAACTCTTGTAGTTTTTCTAGTTCTTCCATAATCCTTTTGTTCGTTAAAGTTCCAGATATTTCTTTTATTTGTTCTTTTCTAACACTAATTGCCTCTTTTCCTTTATAAGATTTTCCGTTTTTATCTGTTGCTAAAAAATCTTTACCAGACATAGAAAATAGTAAAGTTATCAAAATCAAACAAACTATAATTACGATAATATTCATCTTTTTACTTAACAATTTTTTTAATTCAAATTTTACTAATGTTCTCATATTGTTTATTCCTCGTATAATATATTTACAATCAATTTTATAAGTTTAATTTACATTAAATAA
>CANOYI010000041.1 GCA_947571515.1 uncultured Clostridium sp.
AAGCGAATGGAGCAATCTTTGATTGCGACAACAAAGAACAAGAAAAAATAAATATGATTTCCTATTGCAATAACTTTAAATTGTTTTAGCTGTGAATTGTAACTCCAAGATGGAATGGGGACACTCATTTAAATATTCTTAATATTTTTCTTTTTAAAAGCAATAAAGGTTGGTATCAACATAGCCACAAAATATAGCATACAAATTACTACTGAAAATTCTAATGTCATCCCTTCCATTTTAGGTAAATTTCCAAATAAATACTCTTCAAAATTCCAATTTAGACTAACAAAAAATTTCATAAACTGTACCTTAAATTGTATCACTAACATATTAATCATATCAGCTGACATATAGCCTAATAATGGGATAGCAATGGCTACTGCACTATTGGTAAATAACGTACTACAAGCAAAAGCAAGTGTTGCTAATAAAGCTAGTTTTGGTAATTGTGTCATAATTTCAATTCCCAAATAGCTAAAAATGCTCATACTTTCTAGGCTTTGTGTCTCAAAATTATAGGCTAAAATTGGTACCGATAAACTATCATATCCAAAGATAATTCCACCGACTAACAATTCCATAATCACAACTGCTAAAATGGAAAATACAATCATAATCAAAACAGTGATAAATTTAGCTAGTAATATTTTATTTCTACTGTATGGTTTGACAAGTAAAAGTTTAATTGTTCCTTTGTTGAATTCTTCACTAACAATGGTTCCTGCAATCATAATAATCATAACAATGATAAACAATCCATACTCATTGAAAAAGCTTTGCAAAATACCTCTTATATCATTTTGCTTATTAATATCGACATTATTGTCTAGGATGTATTTGTTAATTTCTCGTTTTTCTATACTTTGATTATAGTCTTGCTTTTCTCCATATTCTAATTCTCGTGTATTACTCTCTATATTGATTATATTTTTTGATTCCTCTTGATACATTCCTAAAGCTTCATTTCTATAATCCTCTCCATATTTAATCTCTTTATTCACTCGAATTTCTGCTACTTCTTTATCTATTTTTGCATTTTTAATTGCCACTTCTAAGCCTTGCAATTCTTGCTTATCTTGTGTATTGGCTTTTTGTTCTTCTAAAGTAGTTAATGCTGTCTTGGCTTGGTTTAACTCTTCTTGTGCAAAATATCTCCAATCATCTTGTTCTAATTTTTCTAAAATTTTGTTAATCGTTTTCTCTATTTCTGATACTTTTTCGGTATCTTTACTTTCTCCATATAAATACGTATTTTTTTCGTTGACATAGCTACTAACTTGGCTTGATAACACGTCTCTTTGCCAAGCTCCTGTCTCATATTTTTGTTTCATTTCATAAAGATCTAACTCTGATTTCAAATCAATATACATCTTGGTATCACTTGGTTTATTCGGATCTAATTTTGCTAAATCTTCTTTCATATATTGGATATAACTTTCATTATATTCATGATAACTTCCACTATGATAGAAAAATTTATAAATACAGTTGGTTAAAATAACAAAAGCTAAAATGACAAACAATGTGATATAAATACTTTTCTTCTTAAAAATTTTAGTTAATTCATTTTTAATTAATCTACTCAATTTCATTCCCTCCTGTCTTTTCAAAAAATGCTTGCTCTAAGGATTTTTCTTCCTCTTTAACTTCATAAATTTTGATTTGGTTTTCTACTAATTTTATAATAATTTCTGGTACTTTTTCTTTTGGCAAATCTAGTTTAAATTTGTTGTTTCCTGTCATAACTGCTTCTGGTAACAAAGCTTTTATTTTTTTGCTATCCTCCACTTCAAATATTTTAAATTGTTTTCCCTCTTGTCTTTTAATTCCAGAAATATCACTTGTCTCAATGATTTCTCCATTTTTAATAATACAAACTTTATTACATAAATTGTCTAATTCAGCCAAATTATGACTTGATATTAAAATTGCCATTTTTTCTTTTTTGGCTAAATCTACTAAAAGTTCTCTCATCTCCTTAATTCCTTCTGGGTCTAATCCATTGGTTGGTTCATCTAAGATTAATAAATTAGGCTTATGCAAAATCGCTTGTGCAATTCCCAATCTTTGTCTCATACCCAAAGAATATTTGGAAACCTTATCTTTTATTCTATTTTCCAACTTAACCAGTTTCACTACCTCATCAATTCTATCTTGATCAACATTTTGATACAAATTCGCAATTAATTTCAAATTCTCATAGCCTGATAAATACATATACAAATCAGGATTTTCTACAATGGCTCCCACTTTCTCAATAGCTTTTGTAAATTGCTTTTCAATATCATAACCATTAATACTAACCTTTCCCTCTGTAATACTTTGTAGTCCTAATATTAACTTAATCGTAGTCGTTTTACCAGCTCCATTCGGTCCAATAAATCCTAAAATGTCTCCCTCTTCAATAGCAAAAGAAACATTGTTCAATATTTGCTTTTTGCCAAATTTCTTATTTAAATTTTCACACTTTAATACCGTTCTTTCCATTCCCTTCTCCTTCCTTCACCTGTGTGACAAGAGGGGCGTCCCTTTTTGTCACATTTATTATTTTTAAGGTTATTATATTTTTTTGTTAATTATTGGAATGTGACAAAAAGGGACGCCCCTCTTGTCACATCGTATTGGATTTATTTTAGCATAATAGTAAAACAAATTCTATTGATTTTTTCTTAATTTTATTGAAAGCTTTTCTTAAGATCTCTGTTGCAGTAAAATATTAATATATCAAATTATTTTAAATCCTTATACACTATTTTCTCTAAAAAATTTTCATTATCTTTTATTCCCTTTCGAATATCAGTACCACTAATAGGATACTTTTCTCTTTTTCTATCTACCTGTACTTCTTTCACTTGCAAATCTCTAGCCACGAATTTACCATATGGCTCACTATTATAAAAATGAGTCACTTCTATTCCTTTTACCATTTCCTTTAAGTAATCTGTCTGTATTTTTACACTTTCTTCATCTAGTCCATATTGACTTGGTGGATTTTTAGCATAGATTACATTTACATCTGGATAAATTTGCTTAATCCAATTGGCTCTTGTTTCAATAGGAATTGGCGTTACCTTTGTTTCATAAATAATGACATAGAACTTGTCCATTTCTCTTAGACCTTTTTCGATTAAATATTGATGTCCCTTATGTAATGGTGCAAATTTTCCGATGGTAAATCCTATTTTCAATCTTTTTCCCTCTTTCATTTCCATGTATAAATTTATTACCCAATGTGAAAAAAGTAGTTTTTATTTCTACTTTTTTGACTATTGATGTTAATTGTGCTATAATTTATATAAGTAACTGCAATTTTTATTTGCCGTATACGGCAGAAAGGAACCTTTATGACTATACAGAAATTGTTGAAGACACTATTTGTCTTCAAAGGAAAAGACTTATTAGCCGTTCTGAAAGAAGAGAGAGATGGAACTTTGCAAGTTAAATCTTGTTTCATAGAGCTTGAAGAGCTTAAAGAACTTGAAACTTTTTTACAGGACAACGGCTATTCAATAGGCTAAGTTCCATTGCAGAGGCACTTGAAACTAAGTGCCTTTTTTCATATATTAGGAAAGTTTTCTGAACTCTATCTATTAAATTTTATAAGATATAAATCAGCCCACTATTGTTCTTTAATACAATTAACATTTCAATATATAAGTTTGAAATGTAGTTATCTGGCGGAGTGAGTGGGATTCGAACCCACGGGCCGCTACTTGCGACTACTACAGTTCCAATGTAGCTCGTTATGACCACTTCGATACCACTCCTTATTCGAAATCTATTATACAACATATTCCTTCAAAACACAATATAATCGCTTTTTTGATTTCTAAATTTATTTTAAATGATACAAAAATTATATGTTGCTCTACATTTTATCACGAAATGGTACAAAAGCACCTGGTATTGGAAATTTCTCTAAAATCTCCTCTTTTTTCACCCACATAAACGCTGTATTCATACGATTCACTTGAATTTTATAGCCTATCATATCCCATTCAATATGAGAAAAAACATGATGATGTGTTCCTATCTTTTCTATTTGACTTCCTGTTAATCCCCAATTTTGTAATACTGTTTCTAGTTCGTTTTTCTTTAGCTTTTTATCCGTACTAGGAAATTCATACATATTAGCTAATAAACCTGTTTTATCTCTTTTTTGAATTGCTATCTTCCCTTCAAACTCCAATAAAAATACTGTCTTTTCCTCTTTTCTTCTCTTGACCTTTTGATTGCGAACTGGAATAACATCTGTTAAATTTTCATTTTTAGCCACACAAAATTCCTTCAATGGACACTTTTCGCACAATGGCTCTCCATTTGGAATGCAAATTAATTCTCCTAGTTCCATTAAGCCTTCATTAAAATCACCTGCTTGTTTTGGCATGATTTCTCGTAGCATTCCGAGTAAATTCTTTCTTCGTTTTATTTTCTAAAACATCCTTTTTACTTCCCACAACTCTGCTCACAACACGGAGTACATTCCCATCAACTGCTGGAACTGGTTCATCATAG
Source organism: uncultured Clostridium sp. (assembly GCA_947571515.1). Classification (GTDB taxonomy): domain Bacteria; phylum Bacillota; class Clostridia; order TANB77; family CAG-508; genus CAG-269. The sequence goes on from CANOYI010000041.1 coordinate 4,519, forward strand.
GCGATGGAACTAATGGCTCCTGCTGTATATTCCCCAATTCCTGGTAACTCAATTAGTTCGCTATAATGTTTCGGCATTTCCCCATCATATTTTTCCTGAATGACTTGTGCTGCCTTTTTCAAGTTTCTGGCACGATTATAATAGCCTAATCCCTCCCACAATTTTAGTAGTTTTTCTTCTTCCATTTCTGCTAAAGCTTGTATGGTTGGAATTTGCCTTAGAAATCTTTCGTAATATTCTTTTACCGCTTCTATTCTTGTCTGTTGTAACATAATTTCAGAAATCCATATGTGATATGGATTTTTTTCTTTTCTCCATGGTAATTCTCTTTTATTTTTTTGATACCAATCGATGATTGGCTCTCTCATTTTTTTCATTAATTCGATTTCTTTCATTTTTTACTCATTTCTTTCTCAAGGTACAAAGCTTGATCACTGTTACTATTCTATCACAAATACACTTATATTACTATATCATTACAAAAATATTAAATTTTAATTTCAGTTACTATTAGTCTTCATAAATATGCTATAATTTAGATATGGATATTTTGAAAAAAGAATGGAATGGAATTGAATATTATTTGATTGACATATACGAAACTGAATTTTCTTTTGGAGTAGTATATCATTTTGCATCAGATTATGATAACAAGTATTGTTTTTATAAAGACAATACTTATATTCCTATTCAAAATAAAATTTACTTAAGAAAAATAGATAAGGAACTAAAAATTGATTCTGATATTTTATTTTTGAAAAATCCACTAAAACCAATTGCTAATGTTGTGAAAAAGAATTCCAAAATTGTTAGAGAAAGATGGAACAAAGAAAGGGAACATCAAGCATATGTGGAAGTTTCTAACATAATCCATGAATTATTCCCAGATATTTCTTATGAAGATACCATGAAAGTATTGGATGACGATAGTGGGATTTATAATACTTGTTTGGAAGATGATATACTTGGAAATTATCATACTGAAACAAAAGAAATTAATTTAGATATATTAACTAAAAAATCAAAAGAAAGAACTATTTTACATGAATGCATTCATAAACTGACTAATAGAAATCGTTTTTTAAAAAACAATTATGAAAAATTTGCTGGTTTAATAGAAGCTGGTACTGAGAAAATATGTGAAAATAAATATGGAGACCAAACTTCACACACTCAATATTTAGATAATAAATCTATTCGTATGAATTTTTCATATGAAGCTACCTATCCCTTACCACAAATTATATATAGACAAATGGCTCAATTAATAGAACCCAAAATGGCTGATAAAAGTATCATAAACGGAAACACCAATCTTTTTGATAAATTTTCTGTTTTATATGGAAAAGGTACATTCTCATATTTAAATCATAGAGCTAATAGATTATTGAATAAATCTTTATCTGAAAAGAAACAATTAAAATATCTTAAACAAGCTCAAACTATGTTATTAACCAAAGCATTTGACGAAAAATTTCTCACTGTACAAACAGAAGAAGACATCTCGAATTATATGACTGAATTAAGAAACTTTGAATTTGTTACTGCTGAAATTGAAGATGATACTACTTTCCAAGATTATTATAACAACAAATATACTGCTATTAAGCAATTAGCACAACAAAAAGGAATTGATTTGTCGAAAGTAGAATCGTTTCAGTACACTGGAGTAGATTTCTATCCAGAAAGAAATAATGAAAAAGCAAGACCTATAGATGTAACACAAATGCATATTCAAAATTTATCCTACTTAGAAAAAATTGATTTCAGCAAATGTACACGCATACAAGTAGAGCCTTGCCCTGATTTTTTCAATTTAGATATTATTTTACAAGATGGTTCTCCTATTAGTATCGTACAAAATGATTTTCCAATACCTGTTAATCCTATTGAGCATGATGATGATTTTTTTGATATCATTAGACAAGATTTTAAAATAGAAGATAATAACATTAATTTATATAATATTTCTGCTGATACTTGTATGATTATCAAACCTAATGGTATTTCAGAAATCTATTCTAAAAGTTTTAAAACAGATAAAATATATCATCCCACAAAAAATGAAATAGGTTTAGAAATCACTCAAGAAGATATTGAAATATATCTTGAAACTACCTTAATGAATAAAATTAGTCAAACCGACTCTACTTTTGCAGAAGATTCTCAATCTATTAATGATATTGAAAATAAGAAAGGTATTATTTCTTTATTTGAAAAATTTAAAAACTTTGTAAAAAGACCTTTTCTTAATAGAACTCCTCGATTATCAGCACCAGCTACAAATCCACCTACGAATGATCCCAATACAGACCACTCACATTTTGCAAAAACTAGAGATGCATTTGCAACGCAATTAAGTCCTGACAATCCGATTTATGACCATGATACGGTAGTACCAGTAGAAAAGTCTGAACGCTCTACTGAAAAAACAATAGATGTTGAAAATGAATTTAATGATTAAAATCTTTTATCTAAAAACACTACATTTCGCTTTAGCGATCTGTAGTGTTTTTAAGATATGTGTGATATAGTATTTTTATACTAATTTATTTAGACATTTCCATCCATTTCAAAACATCCTCAAAAACCCTTTTCTTATCTTTCTCATTCAAAATCTCATGTCTCATACCTGAATACAATTTCCCTGACACATTTTGATAGCCGAGTTCTTTTAAGAAATTTTGAGCCTTCTGCCAATCCTTTGCACGAATAATAACTGGGTCTTCTGCTCCTGCTATAAAAAAGATTGGTAATTCTTTCTTATTTAACTCCCAGCCTTGTTTACCATAAATATCTCTCATTAAAGTAAATAAATTTTGGAAACCATTTAAAGTAAAAACAAAACCATTTAATTCATCTTTATCATATTCTTTTACTGTTTCTTCATTGGCACAAACCCAAGCATTTTCAGAAATAGGATTTTCTATGTTTTTATTATAAGTTCCAAATGCCATCTTTTGTATCAAGTTACTTCTATAATATTCCCCTTTGAAAGTTTTTAAGATTTTTACAACTGCCAAAGCCAATCCAGTATATGGATTTCGACTAGGGGAACCACATACGATTAACTTATCAATATCTTTGTCATACTTTTTAATATATTTTCTTACTACCATAGACCCCATACTATGCCCAAATAAGATTAATTTTTTATCTGGATATTGCTCCTTGATATGAGTAGTTATTTGATGTAAATCCTCTACGATATATTCTGCTTGTTCATCATAAAAATAACCTAAATCTTCATCTTTTTTTACACTTGCGCCATGTCCTCTATGGTCATGAATGATAGCAATATATCCACAAGATGCTAGATATTCCATAAATGGTTTATACCTTTCTTTGTGTTCTGCCATTCCATGTGATATTTGGACAATTCCTTTGATTTTTCCTTCTGGTTTTATTAACAAGATATCTAATTCTAATCCATCTTGATGTGATTTTATTTTTGTTTTTTCTATGTTCATTCTTTTATTTTTCCCCTCTATTATCAAACTCTTTCATACGGCTTAAAATCAAAATCAAAACCTGTATACTTAAAATGTTTTATATTGAAATATTCTTCTATATCATTTTTCGCTAAACTGGAAACTTCATTTATTCTACATATATGGTTATTATATCCGAGTCAAAGGAATAACATATCTTCTCTTACCTTTCACACTGATACAATATTTATCATTTACTGGTGTATCACTTCCATAGACTGATGTTGCCTTTTGAAATTGAATAAAACTTTGTTTGATATAATCATCTTCGCAATTCAATATTTTTTCAATTATTTCTTTCTCTGATAAATGGTATAAATCATCAATTGTTAGGTATCCTTTGACATGCATAGATTTTACGACATCTGCTAAAAATTGCATAACGGTTCTATCTTCATCACTAATCCACTCTGGCCATAATTTTGAAACAATATGGATATATTTCTCACAAATTTTCCAGTCCTTAAATCCTAATTCATCTATACCATTTTCATTTTTTAAAATCGTTACATTATCATAGATTTCTTTTATGGTTTCTAAATTCCATACTCTTTTTAAAATTAATCCACTAGAAAAGTTGTATTCAAATCTGTCTGCACTCAATTGGGGAGTATCATTATCTGCAATTGGATATATGTGATAATCCATTACTTCCTCGATTTTGATTCCATCTCTATGTAATAGATTCACTATTTCTTTTGAATCTCTTATGATTTGCTCTGTTCTTTCTTCTGTAGATTCTTGCTTCTCTGAGTCTCCATTCATAAAATCAATCACATGTTTAAAAGTTGGTGTTGCTATGTCATGAAATAGTCCTGCTAAAGTTTGTTTTTTATCATGTGTAAAATGCCATACGATTAAAGCAACTCCTATGCTATGTTCTAAGTTGGAATACCAATATCTAATATCGAACAGTTTAGAATAGTCTGTTCCACAATTCATACTAATTCCACCTATTCTTTGCATTTCTGGAGTATTAATGTATTCTAATAACCATTCTGGAAATTCTGGTGATAGTATTTTGAAATATTCTCTTACTTCTTGGTTTATGGTATCTAAATAATTTTTCATTAAAATTTCTATCCTCTCGTTTTTATAAATATTTAAAAAATTATTCTCTTTCTTGTATTAACTTTACAATTTCTTCCTTAATATCTCTATCATTTCTGGCATATATGATTGTTTCGTAAATGTTACGTTTTTATCTTTACTCTTTACAATATCCTCAAATTCTGTAAAAGGAATATATTTTATTTCGCTTAATTCTTCTAGTCGTATTTTATAATCTTCTATCTTCCAGTTAGTCTTTAAAAAATACATATATTGAAAATTATAATTTTTTATATTGTTACTCGGTATATCATTTTGTTTTTTGTATGTCTTTAAAAATTCTAGTTCTTCGATTCTTACTTTGATTCCTAACTCTTCTTCTATTTCTCTTATTATTGCACTTTCTACTGACTCTCCTGCATCAATATGTCCTGCACACGTTGCCCATTTATTTGGCTCTTGTTTTTTAATAGCTGCTCGTTTTTGTAATAATATCTCTCCTTTTTCATTCATAATCCAAACTGCAACTTCTCTATGCCATATGCCTTTTTCATGTATTATACTTCTTTCTTCTGTTTTTCCAGTTAACTGATTATTTTCATCAACGACATCTAAATATTCCATATTGTTGCTTTCCTTTCTTCTTAACTATTTTTTCATTTGTATTTTACCATGAAAATTCGTTTTTTCAAATACTTTTTTGACATAAAAATAAGTCCAACTTTACTTTATTAGTTAGACTTTTAAATAAACCGATTTTGCTTTTATATAAGCATTTTCAAATGCATCTTTTTGTAATATGCATTCATCTATATATTCATGTAACACTTTTCCCTTATAAACTTCTTTATTTTGTTTTCATTTTTTCCTTCATAATATGGAATAAGTAAATCTTTAAATTCTTCTGTTAGTTCTGCTGGAATTGCTATCATTCCTTTTCCTTTTGAGATTAAATAGTGGTTACTATATATTTTCTCTAATTTCAACTGCTCCATATGCTAAAGAATTTAATTCTTCTCTATTTCCATCTACTACTCCTTTTTCATTTTGTTCATTAAAATTTTCCTTTTGCCGTTGCAAAATATTAAAAAGCTTACTGCCATTTGTATAATCTGCAACACAATAAAAATCCACCATTCCATCTGCATTTAATGTTTCATAAATTCTATTATTATGGTGATAAAATTTATCATCTTTATTGGGCTGATGAACAAAAATCGCCTTTCCTCCATTATTATGGACAAATTTCATTGCCATTGCATCACTATAACCATCTCCTATATAATTTACATTACAGCAATCATTTTCTTGTTTATGATTCCTTTTTAATATATCTTGAATTGCTAATATCTTTCTATCATCCGTCATTACTTTTCCTATTCCAGAAATTAAACCCCTTGTATCATGCTCTGTAGGTGTTCCATAAATACCATCAAAATACTTTGCTATTTTAAGATTTTGTAAAAATTCCCTTAATCCACCTGAAATTATATAATTTTTTTGAGAAGAATTTTCAATAAATTCAATTACACCTGGATTATATTGAATATATTTTTCTCCTTCCATAAGTTCTTGATATGTAAGTGTTCCATTGTTACTAACAAGCAAATCATTAAAAAAGGCAAAAAAAGATTCAAGGTCATTACCACTATTATTTTTTTTATATTCATCTAGTGCATTTTCTAACTTATCGTTTCTTTGTTCTCCATTATATCCAAATTTCTTAATCCATACCCAAAACTTTGGCCACGTTTCTGTAGTTAATGTTCCATCAAAATCAAAAATATTTATTAACTCAAAATTCATTTTCTTTATCTCGATTCTCTTTTTATTTTTTTCTCCATTTTCTACTTTCTTTTAATCTATTCTCCATAATTGAAATTTGCCTGTAATTTCATCTACATCTATTGTATCTCCATAAATTACTGCACCTAAATATTCCAATTTTTCATTTTCCTTTGAGCTAATAGATTTTACTAGTTCATCATCTGTTCTAGTGTCTAACATATCTCTAGGATAATCTGCCACTAATAAATTTGAATTACTCTTAGCTGTATCTACAGCATTTTTTAATTTTCCTGCTTTTACTTTTGTCACTTTTTAAATTAATTCAAATTTTATTATTTTCACCAATGTATTTTCATCTACTGTTTTATTGTAATAGGCACTATAAGTTGCGTACATTTCTTCTTTTGATTTAAACTTTTCATGTCCTTCCATATCTTTTGCATCTAAATCTTTAAATTCAAATTCATTATCAATTGCTATTAAATCTATATTGTTTAGAATACATTGTCTTAATATGATAAACCAGTATAAACTGTTATTTCTACTATCTTTAAAACAATAGTAACATGGTCTCATATGTCCATTTTCTTTATTAACCATTAGTTCTTTATCTTTTATTTCTTCAAAAAATTCATCTTTTATAAAATAAAAATGACCTGCTTGTATATTCAATATTTCCACTCCTAAAATTATGACCTTGCCTTTTTTATAAAAGCAAGGTCTTTTAAACATTTATTAACTGGTCTTTTTATGGTTCGCACACCAGTTAGCGAAAAACATTTATGAATCAACCTTTTTATGGTTCGCATGTTGATTAGCGAAAAACATTTATTGTAAAAACTTGATGTCATTCTTATTATATTCATTTTAGCAAATTTTATTTACTTTGTAAAGGCTTTTTCAAAAAATTATGTTATAAAAAATATTTCTAAACAAGTCCAACTATACCAGTAGGACTCGTTTTTGAAATTCAGTTATATCAATATTTTCATAGTTTTCGTACGGTCGTGCGAAACATATTTGAACACTTATGAAAGCATGCCCAAAGGTATGCATTATAAATTTTAGTAATTAATTATATTGCTATATCCTTTAAGACTGTAGCTATATCGCATTCATATCAATGCTTTGAACATAATAAAACAGAATGCCAATATTTTAGCATTCTATTAACATAATGGCTCCTCTTGCCTTTTTCGTTTTCGTCAAAAACTTCTGTATCTTTGCTGTTGTCAACACTTTCAGACTTTCATTTTTTCTATGTACGGTCGTTGTACAGTCGTGTGAAAGGTATTTGAAAACCTTTGAAAATATGTTGAAAACACTTATAAACTTTTCAATTTTCATCTCAATTATAACTTGATATATAAAAAACTGTATGCTAATATCATAACAGAAAATGATTAATTTTACAACATCAAGTTTTATATTTTCTCGCCAATTAAAACTTGGATTTGTATTATAAATAAGGTACAATTTCTTCAAAGGTGTCATATCCTGTTTCACTATTTATATGTCCTGCACCTTTTATTAATATTGAATCTGTTGCTACTTTATTTACAAATTCTTTTTCTACTTCATATTTTACATATGGATCATTATCTGAATAAAAACAAATAATCTCATTTGCATAATTTTTCACATCTTCTATATTATCTACATACATTGATCCATTTACTGCATCATATTCATCATCTATTCCAAAGTAATTATTAAATCCGCATACAAATATAAGTTTCTTAACTTTTAGTTTATTTTCAATTAAAAACTTGCTTATAAATACTGGTGCTATACTATGACCAATAATCGTTGTTGTTTCATTTATTAATCCTAAATCTAAATAATATTTTAATAGTTTAGTCCAATTATCATAATTTTGATATCCAACACCTATTGGAAAATCTGGTACATATACCTCTTTCCCATCATCTGCTATAAAATCATGCAGGAAATTAAACCAGTTACTATATGGACTACTAAATGATCCATGTATTATAAAATAATTATTTTTCATGTTCCACCTCTATATAAATTTATATTCATTTTGCTCTAAAACTTTAATTGCTTTTTCTAGCTTATCAGCTTTTACTAATATATAATCTGTATTATATGTAGAAATTGCAAATATACTAATTTTAGATTGTGCAAGTATTGTACTTATCTTCGACAATATTCCTATTAAAGCAAAATCTAATGTTCCTACAATTTTTATTGCTCTCCAATTATCTTCTACAATGTCACTTTGAATTTCTAGACTTTCATCTAATACAATAGACAATTCCTCATTAGTTTTTGTAATAGAATAAAATTCTTGTTTATATACTATTTCTGGTACTATTTCATTTGATTTTAATTTTACTACTTTTAATTTATTATTTAGTATTTTTAATTGCATGTTTTACACCTTCTCTATAACTTTCTTTAAATTATCCAACCACTCAAATCCTTCATTATCTAAATTTTGTAATTCTTCTATTTTAAAATACTTTACTTCTTCTAGTTCCTCTTCTTGCAACTTGCATTTTTCTATATCAACATCTTGTCTAACGTAATATACTGTAAAATGTGTTTTCTCATTTGTATCCATACTAAAAAATCTCAAATCTTCTTTATCCAATCGAATACCTATTTCTTCTAAAGTCTCACGAACACCTGCATCAAGTGTTGTCTCATTCAAATCTACTTTTCCACCACAAATTCCCCATTTACTAGGATTAGCTCTTTTAAATCTACTACGTTTTTGAAGTAAAATTTCATTTTTACTATTTATTATTACTACTCCTACAACAGCTATATAATGTCCTTCAGGTACATTGTTAGGATCTCGAGCCTCTACATGTGTTAGAATCTTACCTGTTTTATTTCCGTTTATATCAACTAACTCATGTTTTTCCATAATATTTTTGTTACCTCTTCATAGTTTTTTCTTAATATCTCTAGCATATATACTTGTTTAGTAAATGTATTTTGTATCTTCATTTCTATCTATGATGTTATGAGCATGTTTCATTTCTTCAGGTGTATTTATGTATATAATTTTATATTTTCCTGAAGTAGTATTTTTAATATAATCATTATGTATTTCTAAAATATGTACTAATCCCCAATATAACCATTTTCTATCTATATTTTCTACTAGAAAGTTTCTTACAGGTGGTCTATGATATACTCTTATATTAGGCTTATCTTTAAATTCAAAAACTCTATCTTCAAAGTCCTCTGCCTTATATGGTGCTAATTTATGCTTCTCATAATTCAATTCCTTAGGAAAGCCTTGCTCTCTTGTTATTTGTAGAGTATCATTTGTTTCTATATATGATCCCATAATATCCCTCATTTCTTTTTACTTACTGTATTTTACCATAAAGATTTATTTTTTGGAATACTTTTTGACATAAAAAATAAGTCCAACTATACCAGTAGTACTCGTTTTTGAAGTACAATTCTATCAATATTTTCATAATTTTCGTACGGTCATTGTACGGTCGTGCGAAACATATTTGAACACTTATGAAAGTATGCCCAAAGGTATGTATTGTAAATTTTATCAATTAATTATATTGTTGTAGTCTTTAACACTGTAGCTATGTCGCAGTAATATCAATGCTTTTAGAATGATAAAACAGAATGCTAATATTTTAGCGTTCTGTTTACATAATGGCTCCTCGTGTTGGACTCGAACCAACGACCTATCGGTTAACAGCCGAGCGCTCTACCAACTGAGCTAACGAGGAATATATATAAATCTGGCAACAACCTATCTTTCCAGCAGGGTAACCCGCAAGTATTTTCGGCACACTTAGGCTTGACTTCTGTGTTCGGGATGGGAACAGGTATTACCCTAAATGTCATCATCACCAGAAAATTGATAACTAATTTTTGTACTTTAAAATTATACATTATTATCTATAATTTTTCAAGTATTTTTTATATTTTTTCCAAATTTTCTGTTTTTATTCAATTGATGCAGTGTTAGCAAGCTACAGTTACTACAATACTGCATAGCATATCCGTATTCTCAGCTTTACTTTCTGAACGGCTATCCTAACACTCAAAAATACATAGATGAATTTTTTCGGTTCGTTTTAGAATTGTTTATATA
>CANOYI010000042.1 GCA_947571515.1 uncultured Clostridium sp.
ATAATGAATGTGCCCAAAATAAAATTAGAAATTCTTAGATTATTTTTTGGAAAGAGTTCATCTATTGATGGAAGGGTGCCAAAAAATAATCTTAGAATTTCTTGTTTTATGTAGGAAACCGAATTATTTATGAAAAATATAGGAATTCGTATTTGCCTTGAACATTCCTCATTTTATACAATAACATTTTCTAACTACAAGCTTAGATATACAAAATCTTTCATTTATTTTTAATAGCAAATGCCCAACTAGCGGAGAAATTTGCAAAAAAGTCGAAACTTAAATGTTTTTTTTACTTGAAATTTTTTTGATGTTTCTATATAATAATCTTTAGAAAAATAAAAAAGAAAAGAGGAATGAAAGTATGGCAGAAATAAAGTTAAATTTGAAAAAAAGTGACATTACACAAAAGAGTATTTTAGAATACAAAGAGCAAGTAGAAAATATCCATAAAGATTTGCACAGAAGGGCAAATGATGAAAATGATTTTGTTGGTTGGCTTGAACTACCAACGAATTATGATAAAAAAGAATTTGCCAGAATCAAAAAAGCAGCAAAAAAAATCAAAAAAGAATCTGATATACTAGTAGTAATACGGAATAGGAGGTTCTTATTTAGGAGCCAGAGCAGTCATCGAAAGTTTAACGAGTTCGTTTTATAATATGCTTCCAGATAAACAAAGAAAATATCCACAAATTTTATATATAGGAAACAACCTAAGTCCTAATTATATCAATGAATTAATTGAATATATCGGAAATAAAGATTTTTCTGTTAATGTCATATCAAAGTCAGGAACGACCACAGAACCAGCAATTGCTTTTCGAATTTTTAGAGAAATATTAGAAAACAAATATGGCATTGATGAAGCAAGAAGTAGAATTTATGCTACAACAGACAAAGAAAAAGGAGCTCTTAAAACCTTAGCAAACAATGAAGGGTATGAGCAATTTGTAGTACCTGATAATGTTGGTGGTAGATATTCTGTTTTAACAGCAGTAGGATTACTTCCCATAGCTGTTGCAGGTGTCGATATCGACAAATTAATGGAAGGAGCACGTGTTGGGCAAGAAAGATATAATGATGCCAATTTAAAATATAATGAATGTTATCAATATGCAGTAGCAAGAAATATTTTATATAAATCACGTAAAAGTATTGAAATATTAGTGAATTACGAACCAAAAATGCATTATTTCACAGAATGGTGGAAGCAACTATTTGGAGAAAGTGAAGGCAAAAAGAGGAAAGGAATTTTTCCAGCAGGCGTTGACTTTACAACTGATTTACATTCTATGGGACAATATATCCAAGAAGGAAAAAGAGACTTATTTGAAACGGTAATAGCCATTGAAAATCCAAACACAGATATAAAAATTCATCCAGATGATGACAATTTAGACGGACTAAATTATTTAGCAGGAAAAGGGTTAGACTATGTCAACAAAAAAGCAATGGAGGGAACGATCGAAGCACATGTGACAGGAAGTGTACCAAATATAAAAATTAAAATGGACAAATTAGATGAAATGAATTTAGGAGAATTAATTTACTTTTTTGAAAAAGCATGTGCTGTTTCAGGAATGTTATTAGGGGTTAATCCATTCAATCAACCGGGAGTAGAAGAATACAAAAAGAATATGTTTAAATTATTAAAAAAACCAGGGTATTAAGTTAGCCGTTCGAACGAAGTGAGTTACGGATAACTTACGCAATCGACCAAAGGGAGATTGTGAACAAAAAGAGAAGCCGTTCGAACGAAGTGTCCCCATTTTATCCCGGAACCAGTGGGGACACAGAAACAGGAAGGGAGACACAATGATTTATCAAGAAAAATTCAAAGTAGGATTAAAAGATGTTTGGAAAGGGAAAGAAGTAAGTAATAAAGCGATATTAGAATATTTAGAAGATATAGCTGCTTATCATTCTGATTCTGTAGGATACGGAATTGATACTTCAGATACAACTCATTTGACTTGGCTATTATTAGATTGGAAAGTGAAAGTGATAAAAAGACCTCAATATGGGCAAACCTTAACGATACATACTTGGTCAAGAGAGATTGTAAAATGTTATGCCTATCGTGATTTTGAAATCTATGATGAAAATCATAATCTTTGTGTTATTGCATCTTCGAAATGGCTATTAGTTAATAATCAAATTGGGAAAATAGCGAAAGTAGAGCAAGAGATGGCTGACAAGTATGAATTAGAATGGGATAAGTGTGTATTTCAAGAAAAAGAAATTGAAAAAATAAAAGCACCAGAAAATTACAAAAGTAGTATAATATATGAGATAAAGAGGAAAGATATAGATGTAATTGGACATATGCATAATTTATATTATTTGGATTTAGCTTATGAAGCATTACCAGAAGAAATTTATAATCAAAGACCTTTTGATGAAATACGAATTATGTATAAAAAAGAAATTAAGTTAGGAAATAACGTTGTTTGCCAATATGCTTATGTAGAAAATAAGCATGTGGTAGCAATTAAAAGCGAAGATGAAAAAACATTACATGCCATAGTTGAGTTAAATAGCTGTGAATTGTAATGATTTTGGGGTTCAAAATCATAAAAAATGCGAAAAAATGTTGAATTTTGTAACCTATATATGATATAATACAAATCAGTTTTAAATAAAAGAGGATAAAAAGAGCCTCAAGAAAGGAATGAAAAAAATGAAAAAGGATTTAAGAAAAACAAAAATTGTAGGAACAATAGGACCAGCTAGTGAATACAAATTAAAAGAATTATTTGAAGCAGGATTAAATGTTACAAGAATTAACTATTCACATGGTAGTTGGGATGAACAAGCAGAAAAAACACAAGAAGTTATCCGATTAAGAGAAGAACTTGATATACCAGTTTCATTACTATTAGACATGCAAGGACCAGAGATTAGAACAGGAATGTTAGTAACAGGAAAAAATGAAAAAATCAAATTAGAAGATGGACAAAAATTCACATTGGTTAATGAAGATATTGTAGGAGATAAAGATAGAGTATCTGTATCTTACAAAGAATTATATAAAGATGTAAAGCCAGGAAGTAAAGTTCTAATTGATGATGGGGCAATTGAATTAGTAATTGATGAAATTGTTGATAAAGATATTGTGTGTACCGTTGTACATGGAAATGGATTAGGAAGTAGAAAAACAATTAACTTACCAGGAACAGCAGTACGCCTACCAGCCTTAAAACAAAAAGATATTGATGATTTAAAAACAGCTTGTGAACATGATTATGATTATGTTGCTATGTCATTTGCCAGAAACAAAGATGACATCGATCAAGTAAGAAAAGTATTAGATGAAAATGGTGGAAAAGACATTAAAATTATTACAAAAGTAGAAAATGTAGAAGGGCTAGAAAACATGGAAGAAATCGTTGAGAATGCAGATGTTCAAATGATTGCTCGTGGAGATATGGCTACAGAAACAGATTTTACAGAGCCACCAGTTATGCAAAAAAGATTTATTAAATTATCAAATAAAGCTGCTAAACCAGCTATTACAGCTACACAAATGCTAGAAACTATGACATATAATCCATTACCAACTAGAGCAGAAGCAAGTGATGTTGCCAATGCTATTTATGACAGAACAAGTGCTGTTATGCTATCAGGAGAATGTGCTATGGGAAAATACCCAGTTGAGTGTGTTGAGACGATGGTAAAAATAGCAAACAGAGTGGAAAAAGATATTGATTACTGGAAAAGATTTAGAGATAAACAAGTTCCATTGGATACTCTTGAAAGTAAAATATCTTATGCAACAGCTGTTATGGCAATGAACTTAAATGCAGATGCTATTGTATGTTATACCAATACAGGAGATTCAGCAAGAAGATTAGCAGGATTAGGCGTAGGGTGCCCAATTTTAGCAATTACAGACAATAGAAGAACCTATAATCAATTAGCAATTGTATGGAATGTAACACCAATTTATGTTGAGAAAAAAGAAGTTATTAATGACATCGTAGAAGAAGGAATTGAAAAATTAAAACAAAAAGGAATTTTAGAAAAAGACGATATGGTTGTTATTTCAGGTGGAGCCAAATTGTTAGCATCAACACAAGATAGCAAAATTATCGGTGGAATTGCAAAAATATAATAAATATGTAATTGTTCTGAATTTTAAGGATTTCCCTCGTAATGAGGGATTTTCTTTGTTTAACGTACTTTTTCAAGTTTCGACTTTTACATTGATTTTTATAAAGTTATATGATATAGTAATGGAAATTGTATGGGCAGGAGGTTTTTATGAGATTATTAATAACAAGACATGGACAAACAGACTGGAACATAGAAGGTAAAATACAAGGACAAACAGACATCGAATTAAATGAAACAGGAATCAAGCAAGCAGAAGCCACAAGAGAAAAATTATTAAATGAGAAAATTGACATTATTATATCTTCTCCACAAAAAAGAGCAAGAAAAACAGCAGAAATTATAGCAAAAGGAAGACACATTCCTATCATTATAGATAAAGGAATTGAAGAAAGATATTTTGGAGAATTTGAAGGGAAAACTCGAAAAGAATTTGATTTTGACGAAATATGGAATTACAAATTAAATAAACAATATAAAGATGCAGAGAGTGTAGGAGAGCTATTTGCAAGAGTGGAAGCATTTTTGGAAAAAATAAAACAAGAACACAAAGACAAAACAGTATTATTAGTAACACATGGAGGAGTAGCCATACCAATCAGAGCAACATTAGAAGGTGTTCCGGATGGGATGGAAGTCCTAATAGGATTTATACTTGATAATTGTCAAGTAAAAGAATACGAACTATGAAAATGAAATAAAATATGATATACTGTACCTATCAAAAAAGGAAGGAGAAAGGGAAAAAGGTAACCTGAAAACACCTCTAGGGATAATTGGGGACTGTGCCAGAACACACCCAGAGGGATAATTGGTGCCTGTCCCAGAAGTAACCAAATGAAACCAATTGTAGCAATCATACGGAAAACCTAATGTAGGAAAGTCAACTTTTTTCAATTATTTAGTAGGAAGCAGAATTTCGATTGTACAAGATACACCTGGTGTGACAAGAGATAGAATTTATGCTGAGACCAATTGGAGAGGGAGAGATTTTACCTTAATTGATACAGGTGGTATTGAACCAGATTCCGAAGATATTATTTTGTCACAAATGAGAGAACAAGCAAATTTAGCGATAGCGATGGCAGATGTTATTTTGTTTTTGACTGATATTAGACAAGGAGTAACAGCGGCTGATCGAGAAATTGCTTTAATGCTAAAAAAATCTAAAAAGCCAATTGTTTTAGTGTGTAATAAAGCGGATAATTTTGAAAAAGATAAACAAGAAGCATATGAGTTTTATAATCTAGGAATTGGAGATCCCTATCCTATTTCTGCAAGTAATGCAATTGGTGTGGGAGATGTTTTAGATAAAATATATGAAAGTTTTCCACCAAAGACAGAAAAGGAAGAAGAAAATAATGTGATTAAAGTGGCTGTTATTCGGAAAACCAAATGTAGGAAAATCTTCTTTAATTAATAAAATTTTAGGAGAAAATCGAGCCATTGTAAGTGATATTGCAGGAACGACTCGTGATGCCATTGATACAGAGTTTGAAAATGAAAAAGGAAAATATACTTTAATTGATACAGCAGGAGTTCGAAGAAAAAGCAAGGTCAAAGAATCCATTGAAAAATTTAGTATTATGAGAACCTTATTGGCAATTGAAAGAGCAGATGTGTGTTTAATGATGATAGATGCAACAGAAGGAGTAACAGACCAAGATGCTAAAATAGCAGGAGAAGCACATGAAGCAGGAAAAGGAGTTATCATTGTAGTCAATAAATGGGATGCTATGGAAAAAGAAACAGGAACTTTAGAAAAGTATAAAAAGGAAGTTTATGATAAGCTAAAATATTTATCTTATGCTCCTATGATATTTATATCAGCAAAAACAGGGCAAAGAGTAACGAAATTATTTGACTTAATTAATCATGTTGCCAAGCAAAATGCGATGAGAGTTACTACTTCCATTTTGAATCAAGTAATTAATGAAGCGATTGCGATTGTCCAACCACCGACAGACAAAGGAAAGAGACTAAAAATCTATTATGGCACACAGGCTTCAACGAAGCCACCAACATTTGTTATTTTTGTGAATAATAAAGAATTATTTCACTTTTCTTATGAACGTTACTTGGTCAATCAAATTAGAAAAGAGTTTGGACTTGAAGGGACGCCAGTTAGAATTATGGTAAGAGAAAGGGTTGAAAAATAATTGACATTTGGCTAGCCAAATATCCAATTCTTTTCCAACCAAGATTTGTGTTTTGAAAAAGGAATGAGATTAAAAATGAAAAAGATGTTTAGGGGGAACAAGAGATGGTAGAATACATAATTATGGCAATGATTGCCTATTGTATTGGAAGTTTAAATATTTCTATTTTTATCAGTAAAAAAATGGGAGGTTTTGACTTAAGAGAGAAAGGAAGTAACAGTACAGGAGCTACCAATGTTTTAAGAACTCTAGGGAAAAAGGCAGCAGCGATTACCTTATTATTTGATATACTAAAAGGAATTGTAGCAATAGCTATTTCTATGATAATTGGTAATATTGTGGAGGGAACGAACAAAGAATTATTACTCCAAATTGCTGGAATTGCCGCTGTGATTGGGCATACTTTTCCTATATTCTTTGGTTTTAAAGGAGGAAAAGGAGTAGCAACTTCTTTAGGTATTTTGTTGATGAGTAATTGGAAAATTGGATTGATTTGTTTGGTATTTGCTTTAGTTTTAATGGCGTTAACAAGAATGGTATCACTAGGCTCTTGTGGAGCAGCTATTTTATTTCCGGTTTTAACATTGTTTATAAATGACAGTTATACGGTATTGACAGAAGGAAAAAGAGGAAGTACGTATTTGATTTATAGTGTCATTTTAGCAGTAATTGTGTTATATAATCATAGAAGTAATATACAAAGATTATTAAATGGAACAGAAAATAAATTAAGTTTTAAAAAGTAAAGTTGTTGTTCAGTCCTATTGATTTTTTGTTATACTTTTAACTATGAGGAGGTAAATAGAATGAAATATTCGTTTCAAATTCAAGAATACGATGATAATACAGAATCTTTAGTCGTTTGTATTAAGGACACACCTTTTGATGATTTTTTAAATAGTTTTTTTGAGATTGATGGTGTCCCATTTAATGAGCCATTGTTTACTATGATTTATGAGGTAAAAAAAGGAATAAGAGAATATGAGTATTTTAGTGGAAATGCCTTTGATGTTGAAATAAAAAAGGATTTTTCTAAGATATCTACTGATTATCCCATTGGTCAATTGTCTGAATGTGAAATTAAAACAGAAGAGTTGTTTGAAATTATTTCTGCATATTTAAATGAAATGAAAAAAAGATACAAGTGATTCTTTAGATTAAGGAAGATTGTTGATTGGATATATGCAAAAATTTATATTATTTTTAAGACAAAAACAAAGTAAAATTTTGTGATAAAAAAACATTAAAAAGAATCGTTGATGAAGGAGATAGAAAAAATGAGTAAAATAGCAATTATAGGAAGCGGAAGTTGGGGAGTAGCCCTAGCGACTCATCTAGCAAAACTGGGGAATCAAATTAAAATTTGGTCTTTTGATGAAGAAGAAAAAAGATTAATAAATGAAGAAAGAAAATGCAAGTTTTTACCAGGATTGGTAGTTGACGAAAAGATAACTTGTTCCAATGAATTGAAAGAAGTCATACAAGGAACAGAATTTATTTTACATGTAACGCCATCAAAATTCACAAGAGAAACCTTCAGACAATATAAACAATATGTTGATGATAGACCTGTTATTATTTGTTCCAAAGGGTTTGAAAAAGAAAGTTTAAAAACATTAGACGAAGTTATATTAGAGGAATTACCAACCGCTAAAGTAGGCGTGTTATCTGGTCCAAGCCATGCAGAAGAAGTATCAATTAGTCTACCTACTGTTTTAGTGGTAGCTTCTCAATATGATGATGTCTTAAAAATGATACAAGATACTTTCATGTGTGACGAGATGAGAATTTATACTTCAAAAGACGTAAAAGGAGTAGAACTAGGAGGAGCCTTGAAAAACATCATTGCATTTTGTGCTGGTGTAGCAGCAGGAATAGGATTGGGAGATAACAGCTTTGCCGCACTCATTACAAGAGGTCTTAGTGAATTAGCAAGACTAGGAGTGGAATTAGGTGGAGAACAAGAAACCTTCTATGGTCTAAGTGGTTTGGGGGATTTGATTGTAACTTGCTTAAGTGAACATAGCAGAAATCGAAAAGCAGGAAAATTAATCGGTCAAGGAAAAACCTTAGAAGAAGCTAAAAAAGAAGTAGGCATGGTAATTGAAAGTATAGACAATATTGAAGTAGCTTATGAATTATGCAAAATGCATCATATTGATATGCCAATTGTAGAAACAGTTTACCAAGTGATTTACGAAAATTTAAAACCAGAAGAAGCCGTTAAAAAATTAATGACAAGAGACAAAAAAAGTGAATAATTACCATATAAAAATCAAATAATAAAAAAGAAACGTCCTCATTGCACAAAAGAATAAAATGACAAAAAGTGACAAAAAATATGAGACAAAAGAAACCTGTCCCCATTGTCTCAAAGGAAAAGGAGAGATATGAATGGAATTTTTTGATAAGTTAGGAAAAAAGGCATCAGAAGCCTATAAAGTAACAGCTGATAAGACTGGGAAAATAGCAAAGGAAACAAAGCTTAAATTTAAAATAGGAGAATTGAAAACACAAATTACAAGTATTTATGAAGAAATTGGCGAAAAGGTATATGAAAAACATGTAAGAGAAGAGGAGATATCGATCAAAAAAGATTTAGAGGAGCAATGTACTAAGATTGATGTTTTAAGTGATGAGATAGAGAGTTTATTGCAACAATGTTTAGAATTAAAAGATAAAAGGCAATGTAAGGAATGCTACAAAGAAATTGAAAAAGATGATAAATTTTGTCCAAATTGTGGAGCAAAACAAACAGATGAACCAGCAAAAGAAATAGAAGTGTTAGAAAAATTAGAAAATACAGAAGTAAATGAAGAGAACAAAGAAGAAAAGAAAATAGTAGAGGATGAACTAAAAAAGGAAATAAAAAAAGATACTAAGAAAGATTGCAAGAAAAAGGCAACAGGAAAAAAGAAAAAACAAGATGATGAGGAAGAAGAAAAAACAAATTTAGAAAAGACAGTGGAAATTGAGTCAAATGTAAAATTAGAAGAGGAAGAGAAAAAGAAAAATAAGAAATAAAAGGAGAAAAGGCTGTTTATAATGATTACTATTTAGTTCCTGGTTTTTTCTATATTAGGAAAGTCATACTGACTTTCTAATATAGAAAAAATATGGTACACAAATTTATTTCATAAATTTGGCACACGAACAAATTAACGCAAAGCCAAAGAAAAAGTTTAAATTATACTAATCTTAAGGCTTTCCGATTTGTTCTTAAAAAGTGGTAGAACTAATTCGTAACGATAAAATGGCTTAAGCAAATACAATGAAAATAGTAGTACAAAGAGTAAAAAATGCACAAGTAGAAGTTGAGGGAAAAGTAGTAGGAAAGATAGAAAAGGGCTTTTTGGTATTATTAGGGGTTACCCATAGAGATACCAAAGAAGATGCGGAGTACTTAGTTAAAAAACTTTGTAAATTACGAGTGTTTACCGATGAAAATGATAAAATGAATCTGGCTTTGAAAGATGTCGGTGGAGAACTATTAATTGTTTCTCAATTTACATTGTATGCAGACTGTACAGGAGGCAATAGACCTTCTTTTACAGAAGCAGCGAAACCAGAACAAGCAAATGAATTATATGAATACTTTTGTTCAGCATGTAAAAAAAATGATATTCCTGTTAAAAAAGGTATATTTGGTGCTGATATGAAAGTTAGTCTTTTAAATGATGGACCTGTTACCATTATTTTGGAGAAGTGAGACAAATTAAACTTGCATTTCTTGGTCTTTTTATGAAATATTATAAAACCAAAATGTTACAGTTTTATTACAACACTAGACAAAAAATAATTAATGTGATATAAAAAAGCAAAGATATTATAATAGAATAACATAATATCAAAAACAAAGGAAAGAGGGAATTTCAAATGAAAGAAAAAGGTATCACATTAATTGCATTGATAATCACAATTATTGTATTATTAATCTTAGCAGCTGTAAGTGTTGCAATCTTAACAGGAGATAATGGAATCATAAACAAAGCGATAGAAGCGAGAGAAAAAACAGAAATAGCAGAAATAATAGAAAGAGCAAAAGTTGATATATTAGGAGTGCAAGCAGGAAATAGTGGTAATATAACAAATGCACAATTACAAACAATATTAGCAAAATATTTCAATGATGTGCCAGAAACATTACCAGAAGATTTATCAACATTACTACTAACAACAAAAGATGAATATGGGAAACACGAAATAGAAATATCAAAAATATATAATAAGGCAATAAAACCAATTATTTTAGCAAGAGATATAGCTAATAGTACAGATAAAAGTGAATATTACGGTGCAACAGTGAGTGGATATACTTGTACCAATAGTGCAGGAGTAAATGCGTGGAAAATATTTTATGCAGATGAAAATAATATTTACTTAATAGTAGATGATTACATTAGTTATGAGTATGCTCCAAAAGGAAAAGGGGGAACATCTTTAAATCAAGGCGATACAAATTATAAATTATATTTTACTGATGTAATATCAGATTATGCAGGTTCAAGTGATATAACAGATACTAAAATAAAAGCATTAAATAATGACTATTTTAATGTAAAAGGATATTCAAGTGTAGAAAATAATATGAAAGCAGTAGCCTATATGTTAGATACCAATGCGTGGAGTGTATTCGCAGGAAATAAAGCAGAATATGCTATCGGCGGACCAACAATAGAAATGTTTATGAAATCATATAGTCAAAAACATAATGTTGATTATAAGGTACAGGCAAGTAGTAGCATGGGATATGAAATTAGTACAGATGAAGGAAATTCTTGGGAAAGCTGGTTACGGTAAAATAATAGACACAAGTGATAACTTGTATGTGATAAACAGTAGAGAAAAAGCCTATTCTTCATGGATTGCATCTCCTTCTGGAAATAATACTGACGTTATAGTTGGTGTGAGTTATTTGGGAAATTTAAACCGCAATTTATATAATAAGGACGATGGTCTGGGTTTTCGCCCATTAGTTTGTCTAAAATCTAATGTCCAATTAGAAAAAAATTCAGATGGAACCTATACAATAAAATAGTTAAATCAATAAGGAAATCGCTCATACAAATATTTAATAATATCATTAGCATTTTCTTGTGTAATGTGAAGAAAGACATCTTTATCTAAGCAAATCCACATACTTAAAGAATAGTCTTCATAGTTGTCAATAAAAGTACCAACAATTTCTGCCAATTCAATCGGATTGGCATATTCTTTTTCCCAACTTAAATTATTTTCTAAATCAAAATCTGTATCATAAAAATGACTTAAAAATCGATTTACTTCACCTTTTTTTTGACTATATAAATTGACTGTTACTAACATAAAATCTCCTAAAATAATCTTTAAAATTAATCATATTGCTTCTATTCTTAGTATAAAAAATATAATAAAATTTATACATGGAATAAAGTAAAAGAAAAATGTAAATACTAGAAAAAATAAGAAAATTAGGGAGGTTTCAAATTTGAAAAATATAAAAAGAATAGGATATATTGTATTAATTGTGATTTTGCTAGTATTATCACTTACTATCTATACAAATGCAAGTAAAGATAATAGCCAAAATCAAAAGGACAAGACATTTGCACAAATTAAATATATGGAAGGTAAACTAGCTAGTTTATTAAATACGATGAATAATATAGAGGCTAGAAATTATAGTGTAGTAACAAGTGAGCTTTCAAAAGAGACAACTAAAAAATCGGGAAGTGAAAATAGTTCTTCTAAAAGCAGTTCAGGAGGAGGAAGTTCAGGAGGAGGAGAAGAATCTTCTGGAGGAGGTTCGCAAGGAGGACAAGAAACTTCTGATAGTTCTGGGCAAGAAGCTGAAGGGGAAGATAGTCAAGATAACAAAAAATTTGAATTGAAGTCAAAAGGTGTATTGACCAATACAAAAGATATTAATTGGGAAAGTGTAAAAAGTGAAATAGAAACCTTATATACTTCAATACCTTCCATTACGATAGATTTATATCAATTAGACATCAATAAAGAAGATGTTTTAGCTTTTAATACGGAATTTGATAAGTTAACAAATGTAGCAAAAGATGAGAAAAAAGAGGAAACATTGGATGAATTGACAAAAGTATATGAGTATATACCAAAGTTTTTAAGTAGTTCAGGACAAGAGGAGCTGTATACTACTTTAATTGAAACAAAGTTGAATGTGTTTAAAGCATATGCTAAACTAGATGGAGAGAATTGGCAAGAAATTTCAAATCATATGAAATCTGCGATTGATAGCTTTTCGAAATTGTTAACAAGTACGAATATAGAGGCAAGGAAACAGTATAATATTAGTAAGGCATATATTATGCTAAATGAACTACAAAATGCTGTCAATTTGCAAGATAAAGCAGTGTTTTTGATAAAATATAAGAATTTGTTGGAAGAAATTAATAATATATAATAAACATTGTACACAAATTTATTTCATAAATTTGGCACACGAACAAATTAACGGAAAGCCAAAGAAAAAAGTTTAAATTATGCTAATCTTAAGGCTTTCCGATTTGTTCTTTCTTGTATTCTAGGAAAGTTCTCTGAATTTCCTAGAATATAAAAGCATTCCACAGAAAAATTGCTTTGCAATTTTTCGCGGACGAACAATTAAACGTGGGCTGAATTCTACATATTAAATTTTATAAAATATCAATCAGCCCACTATTGTTCTTCTTTGTTGTCGCAATCAAAGATTGCTCCATTCGCTTAAGGTCACTTCTATTGGGGTAGCATCCCTACGCAGAACTTCGAAAAAATAAATATGATTCCTATTGCACTGCGTACAAAATGTTTTACTTTTTTCATTTTTTATGATAGGATAAGTAAGAAAATAGAAATCGGGAGGGATAAAACGTGAAAATATTAATTATTTGTAGCAAAGCATTTTATACAGACATAGCACCAATTAAAGAAAAATTAGAAGAAATGGGACATAATGTTATATGATGAAATAGCAGGATTTTCTCCAATCGTGATAAAGGGAGAGTTGAATTTAATAAAATAAAAAGGAGAATACAGATAATGAAAGAATTAAGAAAAGAAAAATTAGAAAATATCGAACAAGAATATCAAAAGGAAGTTAGTTATACCATAGCTAGAAGAGCATTAGTGAAAAATAGAATTAGTGATTTAGTAAGAGTAAATGAACAGACAGAAAATACAAGAAACATGTTTTCCATTGACTTGAAGACATTACCAGTTACCAATCAAGAAAGAAGCGGAAGATGTTGGATTTTCGCGGGATGTAATATCATTAGGGAGGAAATTGCCAAAAAATATAATTTAAAAGACTTTGAACTATCAGAAAATTACATAGCATTTTATGATAAATTAGAAAAATGCAATTACTTGTTAGAAAATATCATTTCATTAAAAGACAGAGAAAGAGATGATAGAACTTTAGACCATTTATTAAGTGAAGGGATTCGAGATGGAGGACAATGGGACATGTTTGTAAACCTTGTCAACAAATATGGATTAGTACCAAAAGATGCCTTTCCAGAGACTTTTCAAAGTTCTAACACAAATGAAATTAATACTTTATTAAGTAAATATATTCGTAAATTTGCTTTTGAAATAAGAACAAAATATGGTGAAAATATAGACAATAAAAAAGAAGAATATATGGAAAATATCTATAAAATGTTGTGTAGTTGTTTTGGGGTTCCACCAAAGAAATTTTCGTTTGAGTATGTGGATCAAGATAAAAACTATAGTATAATAAAAGATTTAACGCCAATGTCATTTTATCAAGAAATCGTTCCAATGGATTTAAATGAATATGTAAGTATTATTAACAGTCCAACAGAGGATAAACCTTTTAACAAAGCCTATACGGTTGATTATGTAGGAAATGTAATAGAAGGTAATGAAATTTTATATCTAAATGTAACGATGGAAAGAGTAAAAGAACTTACTATTAGTCAATTAAAAGATGGTGAACCAGTGTGGTTTGGATCAGATTGCCACAAGGCAGGAGATAGAGAGGAAGGAATATGGGATGACACTTCATTTGATATCGATACTTTATTTCAAATTGATAGTAAAATGACGAAGGGTGCTATGCTAGATACAAGAGAAAGTGCGATGAATCATGCAATGGTAATAACAGGAGTTAATTTAGATGGAGAGTTACCAACGAAATGGAAAATTGAAAATAGTTGGGGAGACGAAAAAGCAAATAAAGGATATCATGTAGCAACTGATACTTGGTTTAGCAAATTTGTTTATCAAATTGTGGTTCATAAAAAGTATTTAACAGAGGAAGAGAAAAATATTTTAAACACCAATAAGATTAGATTGAAACCATGGGATCCAATGGGGACTTTGGCGTAAATTAAGAAGATGATATCATAGGCAGATTTTAAATAAATTAAAAACAAGTCTATGATTTTTCAATATTTTATGTTATAATAAAAAACAGAGTAAATTGAATAGTCGCTGGTAAATCTCCGAAAGGAATTACGAGAGGAAAGTCCGGGCTTCATAGAGCAAAGATGCTAGATAACGTCTAGTGAGGGTGACCTTAAGGAAAGTGCAACAGAAAATAACCGCCA
>CANOYI010000043.1 GCA_947571515.1 uncultured Clostridium sp.
TAATCTTCCATTTGAAATTACTTTTTCTAAATTGAATTTAATTTTTCAATTGACCTTTTATTTAAGTTTAAAAGTAAATTCCAGATTTGTTTTAAATCTGGAATTTAGTCTTGGATTGAAATTCCAGCAATATGGAATTTAGTCTTGGGCAAACTAAAAATCCACTTTGTTTTTTTTAAATTAGGTGGTTTTTACCAGTTACATAAATTTCCATTTTCTTTTTAAACTGGCATTTAGTCTTGGATTTAGAACTGGAATTTACTTTTGGAATTAACCATTTTATAATTTTTTCATATTTAATATCATCTTATATTTATTTGGTAATGTTTGCATTTTTTTTACTAATATATCTAAATATTTATTTGAGTAATTCTTTTCAAATATAATTATCATTTTTTCTTTTGCTCTTGTAATTCCAACATAGTGTAAATTTTTGTTTTCTTGATTATTTAAGGAAAAATCCTTTGCTAATAGTATAACCGATCCAACTTCTGGAACATTCCATATAATATTTTCTTTTTCCATAATGTCAGCCTCCTTTCAAATTTATAATAAGTTCCTTATCTTTAAATTATGCAATTTATTTTATATATTTTTTAAATATTTTATATTGTTGTTTATTATCTTAAAATACAAAAAGCTTATAACCACTTAAATATTAGGTATTTATAAACTTTAGAACAGTAATTTTAAAATTATTTTGGGTAATTATGAATTTTTGCAAATTATTTGACATATAATAAAAAATATAGTATACTATATTTAGCTTAAGCAAGAGAGTTATTCGTAAGATGACTATTGCTCGAGATATGTTGACCACATATCTCATTTTTTTTTGCAAAAAAATAAAGCGGTTGACCAGACCGCTTTGATTAGATTTGACTAATCTTGAGTTTTTTGACTATCTTCAGAGTTATCATTACTAAGTAATAATAAGACTATAAGACGCCAAATCAATTCGTAAGATGACAAATTACTCACCCCCTTCAAAAAGATTTCCTTGATGAAAAGGATGTTTTTATTATACTTTATTTCTATTTCAAAAACAATGTTTTTTCTTTAAATTTCACAATTTATAGAATTGCTTCTTTTAGTGCAATATTATTATAATTTATATAAAATATTTTTTCAAAACTCTTTAATATTAATTAGATATTTGGTATAATAATAAATATTCTAGGAAGGAGAAATATTATGAGAAAATTTTATTTAATATTACACTATCTTTCTAAAGCTAATACATATTTATTATGTTTTTTGATATTGTTTTTAATTCAAAATTATACTATAGGTTTTGTTTTTAATATTTTTTTAACAAAATGTTATTGCTATATACTTTATACAATAATAGCTATAATATTTATTAAATTTAAAGTAAATATTAGCTCACCATATAAAAAATATATTAATTAGAGTTATCAGTAGTATCTAGTGAAATTTGCTCATAAGTTGAATCCGAATCTTTTATAGAATTTGATTCTTTCTTTTTTTCTGGCCTTGGAGCATATAGTAATTTTTCAGATTGCTGAATTTTTAATTTTCCTTTACTAATCTTAAAATTATTTTTTAATTTTGATATATTTTGATTATTAGCATTATTTTCTTGTATGAATTTTAAAATATATGTAATTAAACCTTCATTTTCTATATTAAATTTTACAATTTTAAATAACTCTACATCTAATTTTATCCCAAATAGAAAAGCATTTATTATAGAAATAACTAAAATACCTCCTATAGCATACCCTATAAATTCTATTGGTCCAGGGGATTGAACATTCAGTTTTACATCAACTGTATCTTTCTTGAAATTAGAACCTGTAACTTGATTAAAAACATCAATAGATTCTTTAGAAATTAAATTCAAGAAATTAAGAAGTTCAACAGCATTAATATTGTCTTTTGTAGTGATATTAAATGTAACATGAATCATATCATCTAAAATATAATTTGAATATAAAAGTCTATTAATATAACCTTTATAATCATTAATGTCTGTAATAGTAGTATGTGTAAATAATAACATTTTTAAATAAGGGTCAAATTTCTCTTTAAATATTTTAGATTTCCATTCTACTTTGATACATTTTTTAAAATTACATTTAGGAATTTTTATATTAGTAGTATTACTAATTGTATCTCTAATAAAAAAAGTTTCTTGAACTAGACCAAAAGCTATTTGACTAGAATTTTCACTAGGTATTAAAATCATATCTCCTTTTTTTATATCAAACATAAACCTTCTTATTTGATTGTATATATATCCTGGTCTTTTTTCATCTTTATAGACACTAGCAATATGTTCTTTTAATTTTTTTTCTTCTGTGTTTTTAAATATATTAATATCACTAAATTCATCCCATCCAATTGAAACATAATTATTTTCTAAAAAATCAAAATAAAATTTACCTGATTCTGTTCTGATTAGCCAATAATTACGTTCTTTAGGTATTTGTTCTATATTTAATATGCTTAAAATTTGTTGTAATTCTTTCTCCATATTTTCCCCCTCATATAAAAATATTAATAATAGTATATACCAATTTATGACATTTTTCAAGATTTGTAGATTAATATAGTTATACTTTTAAAGAATTCGACATTTTACTAAAATATAGCATAATTTAATAAAACTATAACATCATATTTATTAGTACATTGCTAATAGGTTTTATATAAAATACATAAATAAGGTATTGTAAAAATAGCCCACTTTTAAAAGCTAAGTTACTGTAAGAATAGCAAGAATTTTTTTAATGGAATTAAAAATTAATTTTAATGAAGTAAACTAAAATATTCTATGATAATTTATGATATTTTAAGATAGACAAAAAAATAAATACTACCTTTTAAAGATAGTATTTGCAACACTTTGAAATAAATTAAGATATTGTATGATAATCTACAATATCTTAAAAAAATTATAAAATTTGGTGCAGATGGCCGGAATCGAACCGGCACGGTTTATTCAACCGCAGGATTTTAAGTCCCGGGTGTCTACAAATTCCACCACATCTGCATATAAAAATATTCTATACTAAAATTTTGAAATAGATTAGAATTTAGATTAGAATTTTTAATATTTCAAAATTATAAATTTTGTAAATGTACTATGTCGCATAGGATTTAGGGTTTTACATTTTGAAAATGTGTAAACATTTTAAGTCCAGTGTTATAGAAACACCATTGTTAAATAAGTCTTTTGACCGAAGCATACTGTCTTTGATTTCTTCAATCACAATACTAGGCATAATACATTATCCCTTTCTTTATTTTCTATAATGCTACATAATTATTGTACCAAATTTCTATCGAAAAAACAATTTATGTAAATTGTTTTTTGTCAATAATTTTTGAGCTGTCAATAATTTTTGAGCTTTACAACTTTACATAAATATGATATAATTTTTATATGTTTGATAAGTAACATTAAAAAGCTGAAAGGAGAAAACAAAATATGGTGACAGTAGAAATGACAAAAGGAATAATTTTGCGGATTGACGTAGAAATATATGAAAACGCAAAATTTCTTGACATTCTTAGAATAGTTAAAGAACTTGCGATGAAACATGGAGGAACAGTTGAGACCCTGAAAATGTCTCAAACGCAACTGATCTTGCTTGTTGAAATTAAGGGTCCACAAGAAGAGGAAAAGTTTTTAAAAGCTATAAAGGAGTTTTTTTGAGTAGGCTTAAGAAAATCGAAACTATTTTGGTTCCGTTTTTCTTGGATGGATGATGGATGCAATGCATCTAGAATGAGGTAAACTTAGGTTTGCCTCATTACCCTTTTATTAACATTTATTTTCATTAAAAATCCCTAAAACTATGGAAAAAAAAGACAATCTATGTTACAATAATAAAGCAATACAAAAAAAGGAGAGGGATTAATGGGATTTTTTGATAAATTAAAACAGGGTATGAACAAGACAAAAACCTCATTTGACGAAAAAATAAATAACGTATTTAAGAGTTTTAAAAAAGTAGACGAAGACTTTTTAGAAGAATTAGAAGAAATACTTATTATGTCTGATATTGGGCTGGATACATCTGTTAAAATGATAGGAAATTTAAGAGAAAGACTAAAAAAAGAAAAAATTCAAGAAGAGGAAGAAGTAAAGCAAGCTTTACGAGAAGAAATGCAAAAGATATTAGATGTAACAGATATTAGCCTACACCTTGAAACAAAACCATCTGTTATTTTAGTAGTTGGTGTCAATGGAGTTGGAAAAACTACTTCCATAGGAAAAATGGCAAATCGCTTAGCAAAAGATGGTAAAAAAGTAGTAGTGGCAGCAGCTGATACTTTTCGAGCAGCAGCAGTAGAGCAACTAGAAATATGGGCAAAAAGAGCAGGTGCTGATATGGTAAAAAGAGAAGAAGGAGTAGATCCAGCATCTGTTGTTTATGATGCCATTAAAATGACGAAAGAAAAAGAAGCAGATGTTTTAATTGTCGATACTGCTGGAAGATTGCATAATAAGAAATACTTAATGGACGAATTGAATAAAATTCAAAAGGTAATTAATAAAGAAATGCAAGAAGCAGATAAAGAAGTTTTACTAGTAATTGATGGAACGACAGGACAAAATGCCATCTCACAAGTGAAGGCTTTTAAAGAAGAGGCAGATATCACAGGTTTAGTATTGACAAAGTTAGATGGCACAGCCAAAGGTGGCGTTGTGATTGGAATTGTAGAAGAAAATAAAATTCCTGTTAAATTTATCGGTGTAGGAGAACAGATTGATGATATGGAAATTTTTAATTCCAGTGATTTTGTAAAAGCGATCATATAAAAATAAAGGAGGAGTATCTTGTGGAAGAGAATCAAAATAAGCAAGAAAAAAATAAGCAAATTGTTCAAACAAAATCTGAAAAAAAGCAAGAAACAATAATGGATACAGCTAATACAAAAGAAACGAGAAATGAAAATAAAAAAGAAAAAAGTAAAACAAGAATGATATTAGTTATCCTATTTTTGGTGATATTTGCTGGTATTAGTTATATCCAATTAAGAGGTAGTTTTTTAGAATACCAAGAATTAGGGGAGCAATACGTTAATATCTTTTATACCAATATGATTTACAAATATTCTATTATGGCAATTAATTTCGTGGTATTATATTTTGTTATGTATTGTACCAATAGAGGCATAAAAAAGGGATTGAAGCCATTCTTTGAAAAAGAAAATAAGCCTATGCCAAAATTACTAAATAAATCATTAGCATTGGTCATATCAGCAATTGTAAGTATTATGGTAGCGACTATATTTATGGAAAAGTTAATGTTAGTGATTAATAGCACATCTTTTGGCATACAAGATGCGATTTTTAATTTAGATATTGCTTATTATATGTTTCAAAAACCAGTAATAGAAGCATTTGCATTGTATTTTACCTTGCTATTTGTGGGATTATCTATTTATATGGCTCTATATTATGTGATTGTATTTAATAGATTCTTTGATGGCATTGACGGAAAGATGTTGAAGCAAAGTTTATTTATGAAAAAATTAACAAGAAATATTATGTTAGTAGTTATTGGAATTGCACTTATGACAATATTAAATACACAAAATATGATGTTTGGCAAATTATTAACGGTAGATGATAGCATTGATATTGTAGGTGCTGGAACGACGGAAACAACAGTAAAATTATGGGGATATGTAGTATTTGCTATTATTATTATTGTATTTGCTTATAGAGCTTT
Organism: uncultured Clostridium sp.; assembly: GCA_947571515.1. GTDB lineage: Bacteria > Bacillota > Clostridia > TANB77 > CAG-508 > CAG-269. The sequence goes on from CANOYI010000043.1 coordinate 5,712, forward strand.
GAGATATTTTAAAGAAGGAAATACCAATAAAGTATTGAAAAATTTAGCTGTGATACCAGCATATTTAGTAGTATTATTTATGATTATGGTAGTATTTGATTTAGTATTTGTAAGTTCCAATGAATTAGATAAAGAAAAAGAATATATCGCTGAAAATATTAATAATACGAAAAATGCTTATCATATTAATATAGAAGAAAGTAAGTTAGAGAATTCAGGGACGATAACAAATGAGGAAGTAGAAAAAAATAGTAATGTGCTTTCTAATATACCAATTATCAGTCAAGATGCTGTATTAAAAACATTAGAAGATAGTCAAACAAGAACAGGATATTTTTCTTATCGAAATGCGAATGTAGCAAAATATCAAATTAATGGAAAAGACCAAGTAGTATATGTAGCACCAAGAGAAATAACCAGTTCAGGAAGAACTTATAACAATAAAACCTATGAATACACACATGGAATGGGAGAAATTATTGCATCAGCAACACAAAGTACAGAAACAGGAAATGTACAATACATACAAAAAGAAGTGTCTGGAAAAGATGAACAAATTAAAATCAGGCAACCTCGTATTTATTTCGGATTAGAAACAGATGAAATCATTGCAACTAATGCTAAAAATAAACAAGAATATGACTATACGGATGAAAATGGAACCGATTATACTTCAACCTATGAAGGAAAAGCAGGATTACAACTAGGTTATCTTGACAGATTGATTTTAGCCATAACAAAAGGAAACTTGAATTTAGCATTTTCAAGTGAGATAACAAGTGATAGTAAAATTTTAATGAATCGAGATGTTATTGCAAGAGCTAAGAAAGCACTACCATACCTGATTTATGACGAAAATCCATATACCGTTGTAACAGATGAAGGAAAGATTGTATGGGTAATCGATGGTTATACGGTATCTAGTAGTTATCCTTATTCACAATATACATCTATTACGCATGATGGTATCAAAGAAAATATCAATTACATTCGAAACTCTGTAAAAGTCATTATAGATAGTTATGATGGAACGATGTCTTATTACATAACAGATCGAACCGACCCAATTGCTATGGCATACAGAAATATATATAATAGTTTATTTGTTGACTTAGATGAAGGAATACCGCAAGATGTAGCAAATCATTTTATTTATCCTAAATTTTTATACAAGGTGCAAGCTGAAATTTTAAAAGTATATCATAATGTGAAACCAGATGTATTATATCGAGCAGATGATTTATGGGATATGGCAAAATATAATAGTGTAAAATCTACAAAAGCTACAGGAACTTACATGGAGCCATATGATACCATGGTGAAAACAATAGATGGTGAACAATTAGGATTGGTACAAATTTATACACCAGACGAAAAACAAAATATCATTTCTTATTTAGTAGGAAGTACCAATAATGGCACGAATCAATTAAAATTATATAAATTTTCAGCAGATAGTAATATAGTAGGACCAATGCAATTAGATAAGCAAATGGAAGAAGATGAAATAATATCAGCAGAATTAGAAGCTTTGAATACAACAGGTACTAAGTTGACGAAAGAGATGCTAATTGTTCCAATCAATCAAACTTTATTATATGTAGAACCAATCTATCAAACTATGCTAAATGAATCAGAAGTGCCAATCCTGAAAAAAGTAATTGTTGCTTCGGGAAACAAAGTAGCCATAGGAGATACCTTAATAAAAGCACTAGAGAATTTACTTTCTACTTATGCTGTTGATATCGAAGTAGAAAATACAGAAGATATCGAAGGCTTAATAGAAGCAATTATTAAAGCAAATAAAAATTTAACAGAATCTAACAATAACAATGATTGGGAGATGATGGGAAAAGACGTAAAAAGATTACAAGACTTAATCACATCATTAGAAACCGTAAAAGAGGAAGAAGAAAAGAAAAAAGCAGAATTAGAAAAAGAAAAAACTGAAAATCAACAAACAAACACAACTGACATAATAAATACAAGCAATCTAGTCAATGAAGCTAACACAACAGAAAATGAAAATACAGAATCAAATACAAATGCTTCTAAAGAAACAAATGTTGCAAACGACTAAAAATAAGAATAAATTAAAATAAAAAAATCCACTATAATAAAAGGTGGATTTTTTATGTGGTTAAAAAAGGGGAAAATCAATATATTACAAGAATCAATTGAAAAATTAAGTAACACATTGCAAAAAGGAAATTATGAAGAATGGGCTTATTTGTTGCGGAAACAAAAAAGAAATTATAAAGAGAAACTTACTAGCTGGAATAAGCAGGGGAGTAGGAATAGGTATAGGAGTTACTATTATTACTGCTATGTTGGTTATTTTATTACAAAAAATTGTTACTCTTAATATTCCTGTCATTGGAGAATACATTGCTGATATTGTAGAAATCGTAGAAAAAAGTAGATAATGATGGCGACTTTGGCGACTTTGGGACAGGCACAAACTCGCCATTAATTAACTTTAAGTTAGTGGAATTGTAAAAACTGATACAAAAGTGGCGACTTTGTACCTGTACCAAAGTCGCCATCGTAACTATTTTTCTAATTTATAGAATACTTTTTTTCCTTTTTTTAGGATAGCGTAATTGTCTGTAAAGTCCTTTTCGGAAAGAGTGTAGTTGACGTCTGTTATTTTTTCGTCGTTTAGAGATATACCACCTTGTGTGATTAAGGTTCTGGCTTGCCCTTTGGATGGGGCAAGGTTGGTTAGTATGATAGCGTCAATGATAGAAATGTTGCTATCGTTTATTTTTACAGTAGGCATATTGTCTAGGTTACCTTGACCATTAAATAGAGCATTAGAGGCTTCTTCTGCTTTTTTGGCTTCTTCTTCGCCGTGTACTAATTTAGTAATTTCGAATGCTAAGATTTTTTTTGCTTCGTTAATTCTTTCGTCTTGATGAGAGGTTAGCTCTTTTATTTGCTCGATTGGTAAGAAGGTTAGCATTTTGAATACGTTTTCGACGCTTCTGTCTTCTACGTTTCTCCAATATTGATAAAAGTCATAAGGAGAGGTTTTTTCAGGGTCTAACCAAAGGGCACCTTTTTCAGTTTTGCCCATTTTTTTACCTTCTTTTGTGGTTAAAAGTTTAAAGGTTAAACCAAAAGAGTCATCTTTTCCAATTTTTCGAATTAATTCGACACCACCAATAATGTTAGACCATTGGTCATTTCCACCCATTTGAAGTTTACAGCCATATTTATTATATAAGTATAAAAAGTCGTAAGATTGCATTAACATATAACTCATTTCAAAAAAGGTTAGTCCTGTTTCCATTCTTTGTTTATAACATTCAGCAGTAAGCATTCGATTAACAGAAAATAGACTTCCAATTTCACGTACAAAGTCAACAAATTTTAAATCTAATAACCAATCAGCATTATTGACAATGATGGCAGCGTTATTGCCTTCAAAACTAACAAATTTTTCGATTTGTTTTTTGATGTATGCTACATTATGATTTAGTTCTTCACGTGAAAGCATTTTTCTCATATCTGTTTTTCCAGATGGATCACCAATGGTTGCAGTACCCCCACCAACTAGGATAATTGGTTTATGACCACATTTTTGCATATGACTTGCTACCATTAAAGAAACAAAATGTCCAACATGCAAGCTGTCAGCAGTTGGATCAATTCCAATATAAAAAGGGACAGATCCTTTTCCGAATAGTTCTTTGATTTCTTGTGGATGAGTCATTTGCTCGATATAGCCTCTTTCTTCTAGTGTATTAAAAACATTTTCCATTTGTATCAACCTTTCTATTATCATTTATATTAGTATTAAAATGTTGATATATTAATGTAATATATCAACATCTTAATTAATGATCTAATTATTGTTACCTAATTCATTTAGCACATTTTCTATTTCTTCAAGACTGTTTAATTGTTTTTGATAGTCTTGGAATTCTGGATATCCGATAAAACGATTTAAGTTTTTAACAGAAATACCAATATTATTAGAAATGGTGTTTAGCGAATTTTCAAGACCGTTTTCTTGTACATAAGATTTAAAAGTTGAAAATTCAAATCCATCTTTTGTACTACATTTAGGACATACATTTCCTTCTGATACATAAAAATTCCCACATCTACTACATTTATTTAATTCCATAATTTTTCCTCCATTTCATCTTTTGACAAATTTTTCTAAAATCGATTGTATTGTATCATAAAAATATAAAAAATAAAAGCTTTTTTTGTAATAATTTGTTTTAAAAATTTTAAGTTCCGACTTTTTGCAATTGAGGGTTGTAATATATCATTTTTGCAACACTACGTAAGCGACCAAACGAGTAAAGCGAGTGCGATTTGGAGCAACCAACCTTTCTTAATAAAGGAAGGTTGCGACACACAAAGTGTAAAAAAATGATATATTACAACCCTCAATTGCAAAAAGTCGAAACTTGATTTTAAAAATTTATTGAAAAAAAAATAAAAAACGGATATAATAAGTACAACAATCAAAAAAATAAAAAGGAGTCGATATAAATGATTTCACAATTAGCGATACTAGTAGTATTAATTGCACTCAATGCTTTTTTTGCTGCAACAGAAATTGCATTCATTTCTTTAAATGATGCAAGAATTGAAAAACAAGCAAAAGAGGGAAATAAAAAAGCAAAACAAATTGAAAAAATGATAAAATCACCTAGCAAATTTTTAGCAACGATACAAATTGGAATTACTTTAGCAGGATTTTTATCGAGTGCTTTTGCTTCTGATGCTTTTGCTGAAAAACTAGCACCAGCACTATACCAAGTTATGCCATTTATTGGTTTGGGTGTATGGAAAAGTGTTTCTATTGTTATTATTACTATCATATTGTCTTTTTTCACTTTAGTATTTGGAGAATTGGTTCCAAAAAGGTTTGCTATGAAATATTATGAAAAATTGTCATTTGCTACAATTGGGATTATTAGAGCAATATCAATTATAACTTCTCCATTTGTTAAATTTTTAACAGTAGTAACCAATGGTGTATCCAAATTATTTGGAGTAGGAGAAAATGAAGAAGAATCTGTTACAGAAGAAGAAATCAAAATGATGGTAGACCAAGGAGAAGAAAAGGGAACCATTAAAGAAGAAGAAAAAGAATTAATTAATAATGTATTTGAATTTAATGATATTACTGTTTCAGAGATTATGAGACATAGAACAGACATTTTTGCAGTTGATATCAATATTAGTACTGACGAATTATTACAAGTACTTTCCCATGAAGAATATCGTTATAGTAGAATTCCTGTTTATGATGAAACGATTGATGAGATTAAAGGAATTTTATATGTAAAAGATGTGCTAAAAAATATCAACAAAAAAACTTTTAAAGTAAAAAATGTGGTAAAAGATGCTTATTTTGTATCTCGCAATCGATTAATCAATGAAGTATTTAAAGAATTACAAAAAAATAAAAAACAGATTGCGATTATTGTGGATGAATACGGTGGAACAGCAGGTCTAATTACTATGGAAGATATACTAGAAGAGTTAGTGGGAGACATTTATGATGAGTATGATAAAGAAGAAAAAGAATATGAAAAAATAGATCAAAATACTTATTTATTAAGTGGAAGTATGACGATTTATGATGTCAATAAGGTGCTAGATGCTCGGAATACCAGAAGGAGATTATGATACACTTTCTGGCTATTTACAAGATAAGTTAGGAAGAATTCCAGAAGAAGAGGAATTACCTACCATTGATACAGAGACGGTAACTTATAAGATAGAAGAATATGAAGATAAGAGAATTTTAAAAGTAAAAGCTTGTAAGAATAATAGGGAAGAAATTGAAGGAGAAGGAGTTGAAAAATAACAGATGAAAAAAAGATATGCAATCATAATCATAATAGTAATCGTAATTTTAATAGCTTTAGCTTCTATCATTGTTTATAACATAACAGTGGGAAATACGAAGAACTATGAAATAGAGAAAATAGAAGAATATAATTATTTCATTTTAAAGCAAAATGATTTATATGGTGTTATAGACAAAAAAGGAAATACCATAATAACTCCTGAATATAGCGAGATAACGATACCAAACCCACAAAAGGCAGTTTTTGTATGTCATCAAGGAGATGCTATTAAAATATTGAATGAACAAAAAGAAGAAATATTAACACAATATAATAATGTTCAACCCATTCGCCTACAAAACATTACAAGTGATTTAATGTATGAAAAAAGTGTGCTTAAATATGAAAAAGATGAAAAATATGGTTTAGTTAATTTTGAAGGAAAAACGATAACAAAACCTATTTATGATGAAATAGATAGTTTACCTTATAAAGAAGGAGAATTACTAGTAAAACAAAATGAAAAATATGGTGTGATTAATATAGTAGGAACTAAAATTATAGAGATGTCATATGACAAAATTGAAGTGGATGGCTATTATACCGATGAAAATGGTTATCAATATGCTGGCTATATTGTATCTATCAAAACGCCAGAGGGGTATCGATACGGCTATTTGAATGATAAGGGAAAAATGATCTTAGGCACAGAATATAATGATCTTACAAGAGTGGCAGAAATTAAAGATTATCATAATACTTACTTGATTTGTGCTAAAAATGGACAATATGGAATTGCTAAAAATGCAGAGAAAATTTTAAATAACGAATATCAATCCATTCGATATGATACGACTAACCAAGTATTTGTTGTTGAAAAGAGTAAAAAATATGGAATTGTTAATTTAGACGGAAAATTAGTACTTCCTGTACAATACCACCAAATTGATATTACAGGAATTTATATGTATGCTGAAGATGAGCAAGGAACAACAGTGTATAATAGTGATGGAACAAAAGCTGATGTCGATTCCCATATATCAATTTTAAATACAGGTAATGATAAATATCAAATAAAAATTAATAATGAAAATGGAACCAAATATGGAGTGATAGATCAAGAAGGAAAGCAATTAATAGAAGAAAAATATAACTATATGGAGTACTTATATGATAATTATTTCATTGTAAGTAATGAAAGTGGAAAATTAGGAGTTGTAGATGATAAGGAAGCTGTAAAGATAGAGATTAACCATGATTCTTTACAAAAAATTCAAGAGACGGATTTGATACAAACTACCTCTACAGAAAGTAAAATGACACAGATTTATGCTAAATCGATGGCGAAGATTTGTGAGATGTCAAATGCTTCGATTGAAGTGAAAGACGATTATATTAAAATATATAATGAAACAGAGATAAAATATTTTGATAAAGAAGGGAAAGCGTTAAAAAATACAGAAGTATATCCAAATAATAAGTTATTTGTTAAGGTAGAAAATAATCAATATGGATTTGTTGATTACAATGGCAATTTAGTAGTTGATTATGAGTATGATAAAGCTTATGGATTTAATGAGTATGGTTTTGCAACTGTTAAAAAAGGTGGAAAATGGGGTGCTATTGATGAAAGTGGAAAAGAGGTAGTTGCTCCTATTTATGAGATAAAAAATCAACAAGAGCCATTCTTTATTGGTAGTTATTATCGTGTGACTTATGGCTCAGGAGAGTTTTATTATACAGATGCAAAATAAAAGTATCTTATTAAAGGCAAGAAAAGAAGAAAATTAAAAAGAAGTTCGTTCAAGATAATTTTCGTAGAAATTCTAAATCTATTTTATGGCACCCTTTCAAAACAAGTTTGAACATTTTCCATAAAATAGAAAAAGAATTTCTACCTCAATTACTTTCAATTCACTTCTTTTTAATTTTCTTCTTTTCTTGCCTTTATCATAAGCAATTTCTTGTTTAAATTCATATATATTAGTGAATAATGATAATAGTAAAAACGAATTCATTTTTTAAAGAAGGTGTTAATTTGAAGTTAGGAGTAGCTTTATCTGGTGGAGGAATTAGAGGAATTTCGCATGCTGGAGCATTGAAGGCCTTAGAAGATAATGGAATCAAAATAGATGTAATAGGAGGTACTAGTTCAGGTAGTTTAGTAGCTTCTTTATATGCAATGGGTTATTCTCCTTATTATATCTACATATTATTTAAAAGATATGCCAAAGATATTGTAGCTATTAATTCTATGCCAATCATATCTGGAATAGGAAACTTTATGATGAATAAAAAAGTGTGTATACCTGGATTAAAGACAGGGGAGACTTTGGAAAAGGCTTATGATGAGATAGCAAAAAGAAAAGGAATTAGTAGTATAGCAGATATTACAAAAATGCCTTTAGTAATTCCATCTGTTGATGTGAGTGTTTCAAAAGAATATATTTTTACGAATAAGATCCCAGATCAAAGCAAAGACAAATCTCAGTATATTACAGATATATCAGTTGGAAAAGCAGTAAGGGCTAGTAGTAGTTTTCCTGCTGTTTTTTGTCCATGTGATTTTAAAGAGCATAAGTTTTTGGATGGTGGAATACTGGATAATATTCCTGTGTCAGAAGTGAAAAAACAGGGAGCAGATAAAGTGCTGGCTATTAATTTTAAGGCAGATGATGTGGATGAAACGAGTAATATGATGGATATTGCTATGAGAACGATTGATATTATGGGAAATAAAATTTCAGAGGAAAGCTTGGAACAAAGTGATTTTGTGTTGACTGTTTCAACAGATAAAACAGGTCTTTTAGATATAGACAAATTGGATCCATGTTATCATTATGGCTATCAAGCAGTGATGGAAAATTTAGATAAAAGGTTAGTTATAAAACTAAATTCTACCTACAATAAAATTTTGATTGTATACAAG
>CANOYI010000044.1 GCA_947571515.1 uncultured Clostridium sp.
AGTTACTTTTACAATTCACCAAAATCATGATTTTTTCCTCCGTCCCCAAAATCATGTTGAAAAAAAAGAAAATATGTGCTATGATAAGGAAACGAAAGAAGAGAAGGGGTAAAACATGGTAGATATATTATTAGATGCAATAATAGATAGTATCAAGTTAATTCCATTTTTATTTGTAACTTATTTGATAATGGAATATATTGAACATAAAACGAAGGACAAGACTAAGGAAACAATTCGAAAATCAGGAAAGTATGGACCTTTTATAGGAAGCGTATTAGGGGTGTTTCCACAATGTGGATTTTCTGTTTCAGCAACAAATTTATATGCCGCAAGAGTGATTACATTGGGAACTTTAATTGCAGTGTATCTTTCTACATCAGATGAGATGTTGCCAATTTTCTTGTCAGAAGCTGTGCCAATAACAACAATTTTGATAATATTAGGGATTAAATTTGTAGTGGGAATGATAGCTGGTTTTGGTATTGATTTAGTGATAAGATTAAAACATAAAGAAGAGGAAGAGAAAATTATAGATTTGTGTGAAAAAGAACATTGCCACTGTGAACATGGGATTGTAAAGTCAGCTTTTAAACATACGTTAAATATTTCTATATTTATTTTGTTAGTTACGATTGTTATTAATATGGCAATTCATTTGATAGGAGAGGAACAAATTTCAGGATTTCTACAAAATCAGCCGATATTAGGACCGGTGATAGCTGGCATCATAGGATTGATTCCAAATTGTGCTGCATCTGTAATTTTGACACAAATGTATCTGGAAAATGTTATATCACTTGCAACAGTGATTTCAGGATTGTTAGTAGGAGCAGGAGTGGGACTAGCTGTGTTATTTAAAATGAATAAAGGGATAAAGGAAAATATCAAGATCATTACTTTATTGTATAGTATCGGCGTAATAGTAGGAATTATAATAGAACTAATAGGTATCACTATTTAAATAGAAGAAAAAATAAGATTTTCTAAGTAACAAAATTACTAGAAAATCTTATTTTTTTAATTATTATTGGGTCTTTTAAAATTAACAATAATAGCATCTTGGTTGTTAAATAAATATTTTGAATCAGTTACATCAGTTTGTACAGGATTAAACTCATCATTTTCATCCATGAAGTCAACATTTTTAAAATCAAATTTCTTTTTTTGCATATCCGAATCTTCTGAGGATGTAGCACCATTTGTATATTTACTAAAATCGTAATTTTTAATTTTTTGTGGTTCTTTGTATTTAGCTTGTAAGAATGCAAGTTTTCCAGTTCCACCTTGCAAGCGTCCTTTATCACCTTTGATTTTATAAGCACATTTTCCTAAGGTTAAAGCACCTAATTTTCCTGCTTTTATATTAGGAACATAACTCCATGCTACATTTCCATATTTAGGGTCATACTCTACTTTCTCAGTATCTATGCTATTAGAATAAACCCATTCTCTATGTGATCCTATTTCTTTTTCCCACCATTCAAGTTCGTTATAGTCAGCATTTCCTGTGAATATTTTGTTAGCACAGTTAGATAAAATAAGGGCTCTATAATTTTCTTTTTGACCATGAATTTCTAATTGCGATAAACTTTGTACAGATATGGTAGTAGCTACTTTGAATTTTCTATATAAAGTGAACATTGGCTCTGTTGCTCTACAGATGAAATCAGCAAATTCATCAATATATAAGAAATAAGGAATACGAGTTGCTTCATTTCCTGGTCTTCTTAGCACAGCATCTTGCATAGAAATTAAGTAGAATAATCCAAAGGCTTTATGACCTGCTGCACCTAAATCTCCACGTCTAGTACAAACAAATGTTACTTCTCCATTTTCTAAAAATTCATCAAAGTTTACATTGTTATGCCTGTTACATAAGATTGGTTTAATACCAGGAATTCTTAGTAAATTATCTAGCTGACTAACTGCTGTATAAATATATTTTTCCATTTCTTCTTTCCCTGGAGCATTTTGATAAAAGTTTTTCTTAAAATAGGTAAGTTGCATAGAATATTTTTCTTTTAATTTTTCGTCATGTGCCATAATTTCACACATTTTCTCTATTAATTCAAAGTTAGTAAATAATTTTAGCAAATCTTCCATATTAGGAAGAGCTCCTGCATTCATTCTTGGATACATTTCCTTTAGTAAAATAGTAACATTTTCAATAGCCTGTGTTGAAACATCTCCTCTATAAGCTTCTTCTGGATCATCATGAGTAACCACAAACATAGCTTTTAATACAGAAGTTATCATAACGGCAATTTTAGCAGGGTCATCATATACAAAAGGATTTAATCCAATAGAATTACTATCAGAAGGGTCAATAACATGATAATCAATGCCAAAGTTTTTACAAACATCAGTCATATGGTCAATTACTTCATTATCAGGTGCCATTAAAGTAAGACCTAAATTTCGATAGATCGTTTCTCCATTAATACTACCTAAAATCATTTTCTTTAAATAAGTGTTATATAAATTTTCTTTTGCTGGCACGGGTGTCAACATATTTAAGTTAAAATTTTTGTTTAGATAGTCATTGTCATAAGGCTTGTTTAAAGTTGCAATTCCTGTTTTTAAAGCAGTAACACCTAATTCTTTAGCAGCTTCTCGGAAGAAAGCTTTTCTTTCAATATCTTTTGCTATTAGGGGTTCATAAACCAAAGATGTTTTTCCTGTTCCAGAACCACCACAGACAAATAAGGATTGGTATCTGGAAGTTTCTGGCATAAAAACTTTTCTATCAAAGTCATCATCAGAACATACATATACTTCACAAGTATAAGGTCCATGTCCTGCTTTTTTGTCCGATAAATCAATACCACGAAAGTCCCATAGAGAACGTTGTTTAAGCGGATCATCTTTGACTTTAAAGTAAACCCATTTGAAGTAGGGGTATATGGTAACCAGTGGCAAATATAAAGAAAGACTTACAAGAGCTGGTGTAACTAAATCAGAAAACTCTGTAATTAATTCTGTATAATTTGGAACCGATAGTAATAATAGCCAAGCTCCTTGATTAAGCCATTGAGTAAGCATAGAAACAATAACCACGTAGAAAGCTGCTGTGAAAGTATAAAATAGTGTTATTTTATATCCTTTTGTTCTTGCAAATTTTGAGGTAGGACAAAAAGCAAGGGCAAAACAAGGACAAGCTAAAGCAAAAGTATATTGAATTGGTCCCCAATAAGAATAGGAAACACCTGTAAAAATCATGAATAACATTTCTACCACTCTGTCTACTACAATATAGGCTGTTATTAATGTTAATACATAAGTGGCAAAGGTGTTTCTATCTGTATTTAAACATTTTAAAAATTTGTCTATATATTTCATCCAAAAGAATCCCTTTCTAAATTATAATCATACATATATATTATCCTACAAAATGGGGAAAAAAACAAGAGGTTTCATCAAATTAATTGATTTTAATGAATAAAAATAAAGTTCGTGAATATAATAAAGGCAAAGATTTAAAAAGGAGTTATTACATGAAAGATGAATATTATGTGAGAGAGGAGAAAATTATAGAGCAAACAGAGATTGAGAAAGAGACTGAATTAGTAAGAGAAATCATAAAAACAAGAGAAGAATTGAAAGTGGCAAATTGCAATTTTGAGTATGCACAAGGTGATTTGATTGATTATTATACTTATCAGATAAAGTCAAATCAAGAGAAATTAGATTATTTACTTAAGTTGGCAAAAACAAAAGGAATACAAGTCGATATGGTTAATGGTATGAGATTTTCATCTTGGGAGGAGGAAGCAGGATAACTTTACATTTTTAATAAGTAATATTTGTCCAATGTTCAACATACAAATGGTAATGAGAAATAATTACTGTTTTTTATTGTGTTGGAGTTGGTTTTGTTATGGATATGAATATCATTACTTATTTAGCGTGTATTTGCTTTATTTTTATATTTGGAAGGATTTTTATTTTGCCACTAAAGAAAATACTAAAATTAATATTTAATTCTATTTTAGGTGGCATTTGTATTTATGTGATTAATTTAATTGGTGCTAATTTTGGGTTTCATATTGGCTTGAATTTTTTTACGAGTATATTAATTCGGGTTATTGGGATTGCCAGGAGCAGTTTGTTTGATTGTTGTGAAATTGTTGATAGGTTAGGAAAAGTTCAGTAATAACGAATGAAACCGAATAGAATGAAAAACGTAGTGAAATTAATAAAATTTCGCTACATTTTATTGGAAAAAAATAACATTTTCGCACAAATATGATAAAATATTGTTACTTTTTTGTAACAAAAACGAATGGAGGAAGGACATGAGACGGAAAAAAATTTTAGTAGTTTTATTAGCAATTGTAACTATAGGATTATTAAGTATTCATTACTTATGTGCAATCAGTTTTCTGCTTGCAGTATTCTTCTATTATTTTGGGGAAATGATTGCGGATAGTGCTTATGACGCAAGGACACGTGAAGGCAACCGCATCTGGAATGTGGAAATGAAATTAATTAGTGTGATTTTCATTTTTGCATGCATAAGTGTCCTGATAATAAAAGTCAGTGGGCAAGATCCTGTGTTCGTAATTAAAAACTTTTTGGCTAAATGTCAGTAGTTGGGGAAAGAATACTCGAAAGGGTATTCTTTTCTTATAAAATTAAAAATCTAAAAAAGATCTTAGCAGTATTGTTACTACCAAGATCTTTTTTTACTATTTTGTTATTCAACGGTAACAGACTTAGCCAAATTCCTTGGTTTATCTACATCCAGTCCTTTTTCCTTTGAAATGTAATAAGCAAACAATTGCAAAGGAATAATAGACAAAATAGGAGAGATAAAAGAGTTTGTATCTGGAATTTTAATTGTCATATCAAACATATTTTCATCTACATCTTGGTTAGTAATGACTAAAGTTTTAGCACCACGGGTAATGACCTCTTGAATATTACTAACTGTTTTTTCAACCAAGTTTTTATCTGTCATAATACTAACTACTGTGATATCGTTTTCAATCAAAGCAATTGGACCATGTTTTAATTCACCAGCAGGATAGCTTTCTGAATGAATATAAGAGATTTCTTTTAATTTTAAAGACCCTTCTTTCGCAACTGTTTCGTCAATTCCTCTACCTAAGAAAAAGATGTCTTTTTCTTGATATACTTTTTTAGAGAAATCTTGAATTGATTCTGACAATTTTAAGGTTTCTTCTATTTTTTTAGGTAATTCTAAAATATCTCTTTTTAAAGTCGTAAGGATGTTGTTATTTATTTCTAATATTTCAGCAAAATAAATGGCCAATATGGTAATTAACATGACTTGAGAAGTATATGCTTTGGTAGATGCAACTGCTATTTCTGGTCCTGCATGGGTATAAATAGAATCATCTGCTTCTCTTGTGATAGAACTTCCAATGACATTACTAATGGCAAGTGTTTTAGCACCTTTTTGTTTACAAAGTTTCAAAGCTGCTATGGTATCGGCAGTTTCTCCTGATTGAGAGATAAAAATGCATAATGTTTTTTCATCAACTAAAGGGTCTCTATATCTGAATTCAGAAGCAACATCTACTTCAGTGGTTATATGACAAAGCTTTTCGATTGCATTTTTTCCAACTAAACCAGCATGCATTGCTGTACCACAAGCAACAATATAAATTTTATTTAAATTTGATAAATATTCTTTGGTGTAATTCAATTCATCAAATTCACATTTAGTAGTTTCATTAAATTTGGCACCAATGGTTTCTCGAATGGCAGTTGGTTGTTCATTAATTTCTTTTAACATGAAATCTTCGTAACCATCTTTTTCGCTACTTTTAGCATTCCATTCAATGGTTTGTGTATCTTTGGCGATTGGATTTAGGTCTTTGTCATAGAAGTTTATCGTATCTCTTGACAAAATAGCTAATTCTAAATCATTTAATAGATAGAAGTTTCTCGTAAAAGATAGAATGGCTGGAATGTCAGAAGAGATGTAGTTTTCATTTTCTCCTTTCCCAATGACAAGAGGACTGTCTTTTCTAGTGACAATCATATTATCAGGATAGTCTTTGCAAATGATTTCAATGGCAAAGCTTCCTTTTAAGTCGTTACATGCTTTTTGAACAGCACGTAAAAATTTCAATTCATCTAATTTTTCATCTTTATGATAATAATAATGTACTAAATTAGGGATTACCTCTGTATCGGTTTGAGAATAAAAGGTATAACCATTTTGGGTTAAAAAATTTCTTAATTCATTGAAATTTTCGATAATACCATTATGAACCACACTGAAAGTTTTGCTGTTATCCATATGAGGATGAGAATTTTCTTGAGATGGCTTTCCATGGGTTGCCCATCTGGTGTGAGCAATTCCTATGGTTCCTGTTAAATTATCAATACCTTTTAAATGATATAAATTCTTAACTCTTCCTTTATCTTTCATAATAGAAAGTCCGTTTTTTTCAATTGTTGAAATACCAGCTGAGTCATAGCCTCTGTATTCTAATCGAATTAGCCCATTGATTAAGATAGGGCTTGCTTTTTTAGTTCCTATGTAACCTACAATTCCACACATTTTAAATCCTCCTAAAAAATATTATTGGAACTCATAAAATTATTTTGTATTTCTTTTAATTTACCTTATTATATTATACTAAAAATGAAAAAGTAGCAAGTCCTAACTAAAAATTTATAAATTCTTGAATTTATGAAGTAATTATTATATAATACAGGCAGAGCAAAAAAGAGAAAAAATTTGAAATAAGAAGGGGAGGATAAAAGATGCAAGAAATTGGGATTATTATAGCAGTCGATGAAGAAAGAGAAGCTATTTTGAATATTATGACAGATGTAAAAGTAGAGCAAATATACAATTTGAGATTTATAAGAGGAAAAATTCAAGAAAAAGACTGTATTTTAGTAAAAAGTGGAATTGGAAAAGTCAATGCAGCAAGAGCCACACAAGTGATGATTCATAATTTTGATGTACAATACATTATTAATTTAGGTGCTGGTGGATCCATTAATGGAATGTTAAATATAGGTGATATATTGATTGCTAAACAAGTGGTTCAACATGATTTTGATATTACCGCTTTTGGACATAGTAAGGGTTATATTAGTGGGCTAGGAGATAAAATAATCTGTGATAGGGATTTAGTCAACGAAATGGAACAGATTGTTCAATCGATTCCAGAAAGAAGTTATCAAATAAAAATGGGAGTAATAGCTACTGGTGATATTTTTTGTGCAGATCCATGGATGAAGGATAAAATTCGTGCTAAATTTAGTGCAGATGTAGTAGATATGGAATGTGCAGCTATTGCTCAGGTGTGCTATTTAGATAATGTTCCGTTTATTGCTGTAAGAAGTGTTTCGAATACACCAAACGGAAAAAATGCTAATACTTGTGATGAAAATTTAAAATTAGCATCTAAGAGATGTGCTAATATATTGAAGGAATTTTTAATCTAAAAGTGTGACAAGAGGGGCGCCCCTTTTTGTCACATCCAGATAATTAATAAAAGGTTATTATATTTTTTATTTGCAACTCCCAACTATCTGCCAGTCTGTAAATTCTTAACAGACTGTAGCTTGTTGGTCCCCCCGAAATGTTGCTTCATAAAAAATATAATAACCTTTTTATAAATAGAACAAATCGGAAAGCCTTAAGATTAGCATAATTTAAACTTTTTTCTTTGGCTTTCCGTGAATTTGTTCGTGCGCCAATTTTACATAGTAAAATTGTGTGCAATGTAATTTTATATATTGGGAAAGTCTGTATGACTTTCCTAATATATAAAAAAATGTGACAAAAAGGGACGCCCCTCTTGTCACACTTTTAGATTTAAAGTTTGTATAATTTTTTTAAAATTAGTGTATAATCTAAATGGTGAAAGGAGTGATTTTTGTGAATAGAAAAATCAAAGTAGTTCAATATGGAGCAGGCAAAATGAGTGTGTATACTATGCGATATGTATATGAGAAAGGTGCTGAGATAGTAGGTGCCATTGATGTTAATCCAGATGTGATAGGAAAAGATATTGGCGAGATTATGGGAACAGAGAATAAAGGAGTCAAGGTGGTTTCTTTAGAAGAAGCGGAAAATATGATGAAAGAAACGAAGCCAGATATTGCTATTGTTACAACGATGAGTTTAATTCATGATGTAGAAGATGCTTTGATGTTATGTGCAAAGCTAGGCGTAAATGCGATTACAACTTGTGAAGAAGCATTTTATCCTATGAATTCTAATCCAGTGGTAACGAAAAAAATAGATGATACAGCAAAACAAACAGGTTGCACAATTACAGGTAGTGGCTATCAAGATATTTATTGGGGACAATTAATTTCTAGTATGGCAGGTTCAACCCAAACGATAAAGAAGATTAAAGGAAGTTCTAGCTATAATGTGGAAGATTATGGAATTGCTTTAGCAAAAGCACATGGAGCAGGATTATCTTTAGAAGAATTTAATCAACAAGTAGCTTCTGTCGATAGAATTTCAGATGAAGAAAGACAAGCGATGATTGATAAGGGAGAATATCTACCATCTTATATGTGGAATGTGAATGGTTGGTTATGTGCTAAATTAGGATTAACGGTAAAAAGTCAAACACAAAAAACAGTTCCACAAACCCATACTGAAGATATTGAATCATCTACATTGGGAATGACAGTAAAAGCTGGAATGGCAACGGGAATGAGTGCAGTGGTTACGACTGAAACAGAAGAAGGAATTGTGATTGAGAGTGAATGTATTGGAAAAGTATATGCTAAAGATGATTTTGATAAGAACGAATGGACCATTATAGGGGAACCTGAAACAACGTTGGTTATTAATAGACCAGCTACTGTTGAATTGACTTGTGCTTCTATTGTTAACAGAATTCCAGATGTGATAAATAGCAAGCCAGGATATGTGCCAACAGAGGAGATGGGAGAATTAAATTATCGAGTGAAACCTCTTAATGAATATGTGAATTAGTGATAAATTTTTAAGGAAACCATTGAGATTTTACTGATTGCAAATAACCTGTATAATTAATTGAAAATACAAAAATTGTAAAAAAGCTTGATTTCTAAGCTTTTTTATGTTATAATTAGAACGTAGTATAAAAATAAGAAAGGTATAAATTTCAAATTTATGTTTGAGGTGGAATATATGGAAAATGAAGTTATAAAAGGAGTAAACTTTTTTACCGTAATGGAAGAAATCTTTAAAAGACAAGATGCATATGGAAAACAAGATAAAGAAGATATAGTAGTAGCTAGAGAATTTGAAAAGGTAAATAAAGAACTAGAAATAAGAGAACAAACTGTAAGAGTTGGAGAAATAATAGCAAAAGTTAGAAGAAAAGGCTCTATTAATCAGAAGATAACTTTTTCTAAAGAGAAGAGTCGAGGAGTAGAAAGAGCAGAAATGAGAAAGGGACCAGTAGTAGGCGAAAGAAGTCATGAAAAGCAAATAAGAGATGAAAACGATAAAATACAAGAAATTTGATTTTCTTGTATTTTTATCTTGACAAATGGAAAAACTACCTTTATAATAAATAACGTTATGAATATGGCGAAGTAGCTCAGTTGGCTAGAGCATTCGGTTCATACCCGAAGGGTCATGTGTTCGAATCACATCTTCGCTACCAAGAGTTTTTAATAGAATATCAATATAATTAAGAGAGATTACTTTTTAGTTTTCTCTTTTAATTTTTTAATAAATGTATGCAACTAGATTCTTTAGAGTATAAAAGGTTATGTTGTTTTGCGAAATAATAGAGTATAGTAAGTAACATAGGAATGAGAATAAGTAGATGTGGTTTGCCTCCAACAAAGAAAGCGGTCATTGCGACCGCATAGAATTAATACTTATTTTTAGTTGCTTTTTTGTCTTTTTTTAGCTGATGATCTTCCACCACGCGATGAACGTACAGAAGTATTGTAAGCTAATATCTCGGCAGAAGTAGGGTTTGGCATTACCTTTGTAAGATATTGATGTACTGTGCTTTTTGACACTTCACAACGTTCAGCAGTTTCCCGCACAGTGCAATGATGTTCGTTAAAATCATTTACTACTTTTTTTACTAGTTCAAAATCAATAGTACTCATAAAAATGCACCTCCATAAGCAAAAATAAGTTAAACTGCAAAATTTTATTTATCATAACACAATCAACATAAATAGTCAATAAACTTAAAAGTTAAATTTGTTTTGTTCTCGTAAAACAATATTGTACTTTTATAAAAGAAAATTTTACGAAACCATCAAATTCATATACGAAAAAAGAAGGGAATTTATATATTGATTTGAAATAGCTATACTTTTTTACAATATGGCTATTTTTTTTATAAACGAAAAACGGCATTTCATAAAAATAATCAATCAAAAGATTTTAAAGATGATACAATCCAATTGTCGAAAATGAGGTGAGGAAATGATAGATAAAATCTGTATGTTTCTAACCAATCGAATTAGAAAAGAAATGCCAGACATAGATGATGAAAAAGCGGAAGTAATCAATTATGGACTTCAGAATATTATAGGGGAAATACCAAAAACCTTTTTAGTATTAATAATTGCTTATTTTTTAGGAATATGGAAAGAAACATTGCTTACTTTCTTATTACTAATACCTTATAAAAGTGCATCTGGTGGACTTCATCTAAAGACGCATATAGGATGCATTATAGCAACAACAATATTCTATTGTGGCGTACCAGCTTTATCCAAAGTTATCATATTAGATGGAATTATTAAATATATTGCAATAGCTATGGTATGGATTTTTGGTATGATAATGATTAAATTATATGCACCAGCTGATACAGAAAATGTACCTATCTTAAAGAAAAAAGATAGAAGAAGACAACAGATCATAGCATATATTACTTTCACAATCGGATTACTAATAGCAGGAATTATTAATTACAATATAATTTCGAATATTATAATATTTAGCTATATATTACAAACTTTAATGATAACCAAATTAGCGTATCGCTTAACCAATAACAAATATGGATATGAAGTATATGGCGATGCTTCTACTCAAAATGTTTAATGCAAAAGCAGATACCGGTCATGCTTTTGTGTTATATAGAATTTACAAAAGAAGGAGGATTTTATATGTTAAAATTCTTAGCTAAAGTAGCAGAAAAGTATGCAACAGCAACAAATACAGCTTGTGTTGCAATGTGGGTATGGCATCAACCAAAAATGCCAGCTAGCATGATAAAAAAAGATTAATTTAGCAATTAGCATTGGTAAAGATAGGACGAAAAATTATTTTTACCAATGATGTAACTTAAAAGTTATATTTATACAATCCAGCAAAAAACAGCTTTTTGAAGCTGTTTTTTGTGTTTTCTATTATTTAATAATTAATAATAAAGTTCCAATTGTTGTGAAAAGAATTTGTCAGTTTTAGAGGTAAATAAATTAGAATGGTTGTTTTTCTTAATTATTTTACGAACTTCCCATAAACCTAATCCAGTATGATTTTCTTTTTCAGAGATACCTTTTTCGAATATCTTCTCTGTATCAACTTCTTTATTACTATAAGTATTTTCAATTGTAATTAATTGTCTATGATTTTTACTATCATCTCTAAAAGTGATATTAATAATTTTTTCATTACATTCATTACTTGCTTCAATTGCATTATCTAATAATATACCTAATATTCTAGCAAATTCATAAATTTTCATTTTTAAATTATTTAAATCTAATAAAAAGGTCATATTAATTTTAATATCTTTGGATTCAGCATTATAATATTTGTTAGTGAGTAAATTGTAGATACCGAGGATTATTAACAATTTCAGGGTTTAACAAATATAGGTTATTGACTCTTTGACAGTCATCTTCTAGTTCCACATAATAATTTTTCAAACCTTCTATATCATTCGTTCTTACATAACCACCAATGGTTGTAACAATATTATCAAAATCATGTTTAAAACCTCTAACACTATCATGTAAAATATGTAAGGTTTTATTGTATTCTTCAGCACTTTCTAATTTTCTGGTTGTTAATGTCAATTTCATAACTCTAGTTAAACTGAAAATACTAATAACAAAGTATGCTAATAATGATATAAAACTTAAAAATGTTATTAATATGGGTAAAACGTCAGTATAATAAAAAGTTATTACTGCTTGAATTGCTAAAGTAAAAAAACCTAAAACTAAATTGCTACCAATTATATATTTGTTCCTTTTATCTATATCTTCTAAGATATCTAAATAAAATTTTTTATTTTTTACAATAAGTGATATTATAAGAATTACACTATACATAATTAATAAATAGAAAAATCTATAAATGGGAACAATATCCATTTGCTCAGAAGAAATTTGTAAAAGTGTTAAATAAGGATTACCTATTAACATACCTACTAATGCATAAATAATGGCAGATATTATAATTGCAACACTACTTTTTAGAAATGAAATTTTAAAATTATAATGACACACTATAATAAACATTAAGTAATCAAATAATATATTAATAGGATTTGGAATAATATAAACACTTAATAAACTAATAATAGATCCAGTTACAACATATATTATTTTTTGCTTTTGGGTTGTCTTCATGCTAAATATAGATAAAAATAATAACATTGTCAAAAAATTTTCAATTACACTCATCGGAATTAATAAAATATTTACTAGTTCTTGATTTGGTGTAGTCAACGCCATCCAAATATTATTCAAAATTTCCATAATTTTTCAAAACCTCCATAAATTCTCTCTTGTACTTTGGTCCAATATCACAAGTATTACCATCCTTGAAAGTAATGGTACCAGAAACTGGTTCTACATCCTTAATTTGATTCATATTAGCGATGTAAGATTTATGACATCTTATATAAGTAGCAGGCAATTTGTCTTGAAACTTATTAAAAGAACTATAAGTATCATAATCGCGAGAAGAAGTGTGAAAAACTAACTTCATACCATCTCTTTTAATATATTGAATTTCAGCTTCATCAATAATGGTATTTTTATTATCTATTTTAATATAATTTTTACTTAATTCATTGGCATCTTCAAACAATCTAGCAATGGTGTCTTCTAATCTATCATAAGTAATTGGTTTAGGAAGATAATCAAAAGTTTTATACTTATAAGCAACCATTGCATATTCTAAATGACCAGTAGTAAAAATAATATAAGGGTTTTTCTTTCTTTTTCTAATTTCTTCAGCTAATTCGAGACCACTTTTGCTAGATTTTAAATTAATATCTAACATTACAACGTCAGCAATATTATTATCAATATAATTTAAGACATCGTCTGCTTTATCAGTTTTAAAGACTACAGAAGCATCATAATTACTTTTTGTAAAAATAGTTTCTAACATCTTTTCTAATCTATCTAATAAATTTAGGTTATCGTCACAAATTACAAAGTTCAACATAGTACATCTCCCTTTAAAATATTATAATTGAAAAAAATAAGGAAACAAGGTTTGACAAAATTCATCAAATTACCTTAATTTTCCAAGCATAATAACAATATAATCTAAAAAATTGAACTTGTCAATAGTAATTTACAAAATTATCCAATTTGATAAAACAATTAGTATTACTGAATTTTAGAAGTAAAAATATAAATACTAGAACAGACTTATTAATTGATTGGTTTAAATTATACATTGAAGGAATAAGATTAAAGAAAAAACCATAAGTGGAGAGGATTAAAAATTTTATTTTTAAATACTAGACAAAAAATATTTTATGTGATATAACAAAACAAACTGTATTATAACAAAGAAACATAAAGAGAGAAAAACAAAGGAAAGAGGGAGTTTTCTATGAAGAAAAACAAAGGTATCACATTAATAGCATTGGTAATCACCATTATTATTTTGCTAATATTGGCATCCATAACGATTGCCACACTAACAGGAGAAAATGGCATTATAACCAAGGCACAAGAAGCAAAAATAAAAACAGAAGAAGCCCAGTTAGATGAGCAATTAAAATTAGCTCGGGTTAAGTGCTAAATTAAAAAAGCAAGGTG
>CANOYI010000045.1 GCA_947571515.1 uncultured Clostridium sp.
ATTTCAAAAATAATATATTAAGCTTTCTCACTAAAAAATATAAGAGTAGGCTGAATTGTAACGATGTGATAGAAAAAACAAAGATTTTTCTATCACAGAACTAGACAAATGACGAAAAATGGAATAAAATAGAAATATTAAAAACGATATAAACAAAAAGGAGAAACAAAATGATGATAGAACAATTACTATTTACTGTTATTTCATTTGCTATATTTGTATATATGTTTTTTCGTATGATTCGAAACAATGATACAACCTATGTGATTGTTTTAGTTTTAGAAGCTATCGGAATTGCACTGAACTTTGTTGAAGTATTATTTAGAGTAAAGCTAAATATATTATTTGTCATTTTAAAATATGTTTTATCCATTATACTTCCAATTGGTATTATGATATTGGAAAAAAGAAATATGGGATTATATGAAATGGTATATATTCAAAAAGCAAAGTTATATGAATTTTTTGGAAATCATAAAAAAGCAAAAGAAGCACTAATTGATTTAATAGAAAAAAATCCAAATTCGTATAAAGCTCATAAGATGTTAGCTGAAATTTATGAATTAGAAGGTGGAATGAGAAAAGCGATTGATGAGTATGTACAAGCCATTGATTTAAATAAAAAAGATTATGACTCTTATTACAAAGTAGCCGAATTATTAAATCAGTTAGATAAAAAAGACGAAGCTTCTGAAATGTTGTTTAATTTATTAAGCAAGAAACCAGAAATGTGCAAAGCAAGTGAGTTATTAGGAGAAATCTTAATAGAAAAAGAAAAATATAAAGAGGCTGTTACTGTATATCAAGATGCCTTAAGATATAATCCAGTAAGCTATGAATTAAATTATAATTTGGGAATTGCTTATACGATGTTAAATGATTTTCAAAATGCCAAGACCTGTTATGAAAAAGCAGCAGAAATTAATTCCTTACTATACAATGCGAAATATTCTTTAGCAGAGATTGCTTTGATTTATAAAGATTTAGAGGAAGCAGAAAAAAGATTTTTAGAAGCTATCGAAGAAGAAGAACTATCAGCAGATGGCTATTATGAGTTAGCCAAAATCTATTTAATTAAGGGAGATAAAGATACGGCTATCAAGTATATCAATACAGCAATTGATAGTAATGCTAAAAGAATTGCGGAAAAAGTAAAAAAAGAGCCAATCTTTATACCAATTATGGCTAAAATTTCAATGCCATTTAATTTAGAAGAACCAGAGCAAGTAGAACAAAAATTACAAGAAAAAGAGATTAAAGCCAAAGAACATCTGGAAGAAATGAGTGAAATAACAAGAAATTTAAGTTATAATGATATCAAAATGTTGAAAAAGAATTCCTCTGGTAGAAGCAAAAAAATAGAACAAAAAAGTCAAGAACAAGAGCAAGAAGAACAAAAGGAAAGACAGGACTAAATAATATCAAGTTTTGTATAATTTTTATAAAGTAACTCCCAACTGCATAACAGATTGTAAATCCAATTTTTATTGATTAAAAATTGGATAACATTCTGTAATTTGTTGGTCCCCCCGAATTGTTACTTTATAAAAATATACAAAACTTAATGATAGAAAATAATGTCTTGTTAAACTCATAAAATCTGTAAATTGAAATATACTAACCATAGATAAGGAGGAATTTTATGAGTACGAGTTTTGCCATAATTGGTGGCGATTTAAGAATTATAAAATTAGCAGAAATGCTGGCAGAAGAAGGAAATATAGTATATACCTATGGACTAGAAAAAGCAGAAGAGCTGAAAGGCAAAAAGAACATTGTATTTTGTGAAAAATTGAAGCAAGCAATTGAAAATACAGAAATTGTGATAGGACCTATCC
This sequence comes from uncultured Clostridium sp., assembly GCA_947571515.1. Classification (GTDB taxonomy): domain Bacteria; phylum Bacillota; class Clostridia; order TANB77; family CAG-508; genus CAG-269. The sequence continues at coordinate 1,839 of CANOYI010000045.1, forward strand.
CGTTTTCAAGTAATGGAAAACAAATTAATAGTCCATTTAGTGATGTTACCATATCCATTCGAGAGTTTATGCATATGATGAATGCAAAAATCTTAATAGCAGGAAGTATCTTGCCAGAAATTTATGATTTAGCCAATGATGAATATGTTGAAATTATAGATATTATGAAAAGAGAGGAATTGGCTGTATTAAATACAATTTCAACAGCAGAAGGTGCAATAGAAATTGCAATTTCTAATACGAATAGGATCATACACGGTAGTGAGGTTTTAATTTTAGGTTTTGGAAGAATTGGAAAAGTATTAGCTAGAAAAATGGCGGGATTGTCAGCTAAGGTTACTTGTGCTGCTAGAAAAGACGAGGATTTTGCATGGATTAAGGCTTATGGACATAATGCTATCAACATTAATACTTTAGGAGAAAATTTATCACAATATGATATTATTGTTAATACAGTACCACATTTAGTATTGACACCAGAAAGATTGCAATATGTAAAGGGGGACTGTTTATTGATTGACTTGGCTTCGAATCCAGGTGGAATTGATAAGAAAACAGCAAAGGATAGAGATTTGAAGTTGATTTGGGCTTTGGCTTTGCCAGGTAAAGTAGCACCAATTACGACGGCGGAATTTATTAAAGATACGATTTATAATATTTTAAAGGAAATCTATAAGAAGTAATTAGTAAATATTGTCAACTTAAGGCGTACTATATTATTTTTTTACACTTTGTGTGTCGCAACCTCCTAATTTTAAACTGGTAGGTTGCTCCAATCGCACTCGCGAATATGCTCGTTCGGTCGCTTACGCAGTGTTGCAAAAATAATATAGTATACCTTAAGTTAACAGCATTATATAAAACAAAGATAAAAGAGAAGGGAAGAGTAAGATGTTAATAGAAATCATAAAATCGATTTTATTTGGAATGGTAGAAGGTATTACAGAATGGTTGCCAATTAGTAGTACAGGACATTTAATACTAGTAGAACAATTTGTGAAATTAAAAGAAGTGTCACCAGAATTTTGGAGTATGTTTCAAGTAGTGATACAATTGGGTGCTATTTTAGCTGTTGTGTTGCTATATTGGAATCAAATATGGCCAATTACCAAAAACAAAAAAGAAGCAATCAAACCAACAGGTGTATTATCTTATTTTAATAAAGACATTATGGTTTTATGGGCAAAGATTTTAGTGGCTTGTGTACCAGCAGCTGTGATAGGAATTTTATTTGATGAGATGTTTGAAGCCTTGTTCTATAATCCATTTTGTATTGCTATTGCACTAATTATATTTGGTATTGCATTTATTGTAGTAGAAAACTTTAATCAAAAAAGAAAAGGCAAAAAATTAAAGGAAACGAATTCTCAGATTACATATAAAGACGCTATCATAATTGGTGTATTCCAATTATTAGCAGCTATTTTTCCAGGAACATCACGTTCAGGTGCAACGATTATAGGAGGGCTATTAATAGGGTTATCTAGACCAAATGCAGCGGAATTTACTTTCTATTTAGCGATTCCAACGATGCTAGGTGCAAGCTTACTAAAATTAGTTAAATTTGGATTTGCTTTTACAGGAATGGAACTTGCTATTTTGTTAGTAGGAATGATAGTATCTTTCTTAGTGTCAGTTCTTGTTATTAAGTTCTTGATGAGTTACATCAAAAAACATGACTTTAAACCATTTGGTTATTATAGAATTGTTTTAGGAATCATTGTATTAGTGTATTTTTGTTTTGTAAAATAAAATTACGTTGTTAGAAAAAAGCATGAAAAGGATATTTCATGCTTTCTATTTTTTCTTATTCAATTTTTCGGTTGGTTCTTTCATTTGAATGACCACACATTTTTTCATATTCTTTGCACTTAATTTTATAATCCATTTGTAAACACAAATAGCGATAATAACTGCAAGCCTGTTCATATTGCATCATCATTTCATTTGCATCCATGCTAGGCGGAGGCATATTGTAATCCATATAAGGTGGCATAAAACCATTATTAAAATCTCGTTCCATTTCAATCAACTCCTTATTTTAATATATGCGATAGGATTCAAGATATAACAATCATGATTTTAGGGACGGAGGAAAAAATCATGATGTTATAAATCAAAATTTAAAAAGGGAAAGATATTCATAAATAAGTAAGTATAAAAAGCAGCCAATAAGCCATGTAATAACTTTCCAAACACATAAGGTTTAATCGATAAATCTGTCTTAGAAGTGATACTCCAAACCTGAAGAAGGATAGAAATACCACCAAATCCAAGCAAAAAAGCAGTAAAGATAAGATTGAAAGAAAGTCTTTTACAAGCAATGGAAGAAATTGTATTAATACCATTTGTTATTTCTAATATCCCAGTTAAAAATCCTTGTATAAAACTAGTATCAACATTTAGAAATTGAAAGATGGGACTAAATAGAACAGTTAAACTATTTAATAGACCACTTGCTTTAAAAATGGAAATGATACTAGAGAAAATAACTACAAATCCCCCAATTAAAAGAATCGTAGAGATACTACTCGTAATACTTTCTGCCAAAATTTCTCCTAAATTAGAAAAAGAGGCAGTTTTTTTAGATTGGCTAAAAGAAGCAGATGAGGAAGAGGTAGTGAAAGTATTTTTATCTTTTTTCCAATAACGAAAAATAAAACCAACGGTAATGCAAGCAAGTAAATGAGTCATAAATAGCAAAATGCCAATTGTCGTATTTTTGAACATTAAAATTCCAACAGTTCCAATAATAAATAAGGGACCAGAATTATTGGTAAAACTAAGTAATCGTTCGCATTCTTCTTTACCACAAATGTTGTTTTGTCTGAAATTGCTAGCAATTTTTGCACCAATAGGATAACCACTAATAATGCCCATAATAAAAGCAAATGCACCTTCACCTCTGATATTAAAAAATGGTTTCATAAAGCGATTTAATAGATTACCAAACAAAGTGATAATGTTGGTATGCATTAGCAATTCTGTGGCAACAAAAAATGGAAAAAGAGAAGGAATAACAGAATTTGCCCACAAGGCTAATCCAGATTTGACAGCTGGAAGATTACTTTTTGAAAAGATTAGTAAGCAAAAGGTGAAGCCTAAAAATAACATAGGTAATAGGTTCCTTTTTAATTTTATGGTGTAAATGTGAGTTTTTTCAATCATGATAGACCTCTTTCTTAAAAAATAGTATATTATTAATATATTTATGAAAAAAGAGATTATGAATTAAGTTATTGATAAGATACAGCTTCTAAAAGTTTATAAAAATTAGTTTAAGACTGAACGGTAACATAAAGTATACTTTAGTATAAAAACATTTTTAAATTCAATTGACATAATTTATGAGTTATGATACAATTAATTCATTCTCAAGTGAGAACAAATATTTTCAATCAAGAAAGGAGCTTCAATAATGCTAACAGAAAATGCTTTAATAACCCTTGGAGAGAGCTATCAAAAAGACTTTTTAAAAGAGGCTGAAGTACCTGTACGGGTACAGAAAGTCGAGAAAGGCGCAAAGGATGCCGTTGTAAAAATAGGAAGAGACTATGTGATAGCAGTCTCTGAAGATGACAACGGTCAGATACGTTCGACCTACGGAAAGGATGCAAAATGTGTATCCCATGGAGTATGGGATATAACATCCAGCGAAGGGAGTAGGCACAGGATCAAGTTACTGTAAAGTAAGAAATATTGATTGATGAAGTATGAGAGGTATACCTTTCATAATATCCCCCTTGTATAGTAACAGTATAGGGGGATATTTTTTTGCTTTCTATGCAAATACGTTAATATAAAACTTGCTTTTTTCCCTAATTTATAGTAAAATAAAAAACATAAAAAATGAAGTTATGATAGATAGGAAGCAGCCATAAAATATACTAAAACAAATTAAGAGGAAGTGAATTTCTTGGAAATTGAGGACAAAATTAAAAACTTGAAAATTCCAGAAAATAAAATATTATATCAAGAGCCAATGAAAAAACATACAACCTTTAAAATTGGAGGACCAGCCGAATGCTTTATTAAAATAGACAAGTTAGAAGAATTAAAAAAAGTCTTAGAAGTAGCTAATCAAAATAATATACCAATAACAATTATAGGAAATGGAAGCAATGTGTTAGTTTCAGAGCGAGGAATATCAGGCATTACATTAATGATAAAATTAGAAAAAATAGAAATTCAAACAGAAAAGGGAGCCATACAAATCACAGTAGGAGCTGGTGAAAAATTAGGAAAATTGTCACAAATTTGTTTACAAAATGAAATCACAGGACTAGAAGAATTATCAGGAATACCTGGTACAATAGGTGGAGCAGTAAGAATGAATGCAGGAGCCCATGGTAGAGAAATGAAAGACATCATAAAAACAGTAAAATGCATTGACTACCAAGGAAAAGAAAAGGAATTTACCAATCAAGAATTAGAATTTGAATACAGAAGTAGTATCTTCAAAAAAGAAAAATATATCATTACAGAAGTAACATTAGCACTAGAAAAAGGAAAAAAAGAAGAAATAAAAGCTAAAATGCACGAATATGCAACCTATCGAAAAGAAAAACAACCGATCGAATATCCAAGTGCGGGAAGCACTTTTAAAAGAGGCAATGACTTTATAACAGCAAAGCTAATTGATGAAGCTGGACTAAAAGGATATGCAATAGGGGATGCAGAAGTGTCAACCAAACATAGTGGTTTTATTATTAACAAAGGACACGCGACAGCAGACGAAGTTTTAGCATTAGTTAAATACATCAAAGCCACAGTATATAAAAAATTTGAGAAAAAAATTGAATTGGAAATAGAAGTAATTGGGAAAGAATAGATAGTGACAAGAGGAAGACCTGTCCCAAAACGTGCCCCAGAATACACCCAAAAGAAAGAAGAAGGGAATGAAAATAGAAGAATGAATGGTTTTTTGCAATGGTTTAAATCGAGCAACAAAATGAAAAGATGGATTTTTTTAATATTAATAGGAATTTTACTGGCTTGTTATGGATTAGCAAAAATATTGGTGATGAAAGAAATTTCATTTCAAGAAGTTGGAAAAGTAGTAGTTATCTTTGTGTTGGGATTTGTTTCAATTGTATTAGGTCTTGTTTTCTTAAATAAAAGAACGTTAGAGGTTTTGATTGAGTCGACTGATGACCGTATGGAAAATAAGAAAAATGTCAATGTGAAATCGTTAATATTTAATAAAACAGTATATGATCAAGGTCCTAATATTGTTGTGATTGGTGGAGGAACAGGATTGAATACTGTGCTTTCAGGGCTTAAGAATTATACCAGTAATTTAACAGCGATTGTAACGATTTCAGATTATGGAGAAGGTATTACAGATTCAAGGAGAGAATTAGAGGTATTACCATTAGCAGACGTAAGAGATAGTATTGTATCTCTTGCTTCTAAAGAAGGAGAAATAGACAAATTATTCAATTATGAATTTACTAAAGGAAAATTAAAGGGACTTAATTTCTCTGATATTTATTTTTCTGCGATGAAAGAAATTAATGGTAAATTTGAAGATTCTATTATAAAAAGTAATGAAGTATTAAATATGATTGGAAAAGTTATTCCTGTTACTTTAGATGAAATGAAAATGGTAGCTGAATTAGAAAATGGTTATATGGTAGAAGAAAAGTCCAGAATTCAAGAAGTGGTGTCAGAAAAAGTAACGAAGATTAATCGTATTTTATTAAGACCTACTAACTGTAGACCAACACCAGGAGTAGTAGAAACGATAAAAAATGCAGATTGTATCATTATTGGACCAGGAAGCTTGTATACCAACGTGATTCCAAATTTATTAGTAAATGGAGTAGCAAAGGCGATTAAAGAAAGTTCAGCTATTAAAGTATATATCAGCAATATTATGACAGAGCCAGGGCAAACAGATGACTATAGTGTGTCAGACCATTTGAATGCTATTATCGAACATTGTGGAAATGGAATTGTTGATTATTGTATTTATGATACAGGAGAAGTGGTACCAGAATATATTAAGAAATATAATATAGAAGGGCAAGATTTAGTACAACAAGACATTGATAAAGTAAGGGGAATTAAGTTTTTACAAAGGAACTTATCGATGGTAGCAAATGAACATATTAGACATGACCCAAGTTTAGTAGCTTCTTCTATTATTGAATTGATTTGTGATGATTTAAAATACCAAGATAAACAAAATGACCCACAATATTTAATGCTTAATACAAAGTTAAGAGAAGAAAAGAGAATTGACAAAATCAAAAAATCGATGAAAAGAAAAGAGAAAAGAGGTAAAGTAGGAAAACGAGTAAAAGTTCCAAAGAGTAAAAGTAAATTTAGTAATAAATATAGTGATAGGATTGAGTCGATTCGTGAGGCTGACGAAAAGGCTAGAATGAAAGCTCAAAAAGAAATAGAGAAGAGAGAGAAGAAGGAACAAGCTAAGAAGGAAAAACTAGAGGCAAAGAAAAAGACTTCAACGACAGCAACGAAAACTAAGAAAGAGACTGCAAATGCAAAACCAAAAAGTGCTAGGGGGAGAAGAAGAAACACGAAAACATAAAATGCTATTAATTTTTATTAAAAAGTTTATCTATTTTTTATTTGTAACTCCCAGCATCGCACAGTCTGTAACTTAAATATAAAAAATATTTAATGCTTTTTCTGACAGACTGTAAGCTTGCTGGTCCCCCCGAATTGTTACTCATAAAAAATAGATAAACTTTTAAGACAAACTATAAATAGGAAAGAAGAAGGAGAAGTAAGGATGAAAATTACGAAGGAAGAATTGAACTTAGAAGAAGGACTAAAGAAAGAATGGGTAATCAGTAATGGAATGGGAGGATTTAGTTCTTCCACTATCATTGGAGCCAATACCAGAAAATATCATGGATTACTAATTGCTCCACTAACGCCACCAGCTAGAAGATTTTTAGTATTATCCAAATTAGATGAAAGTATCGAGATAAGAAACAAAAAATATGATTTGTACACTAATATATGTGAATCTTTTATTTCTCATGGCTATGAATACCAAGAAGAATTTAGGAAAGAAGAAGTGCCCGTTTTTCAATACAAAGTGGGAAAAGTAGAAATAACAAAAATAGTATGTCTGGAGTATGGTCATAATACAGTAGGAGTCTATTATAAAGTGAAAAATGATGGGACAAAAGCAAAATTAACATTAGCACCAGTGGTGAATTTTAGAGATTTTCATCGAATGAATACAGATCATTATTTTGATGTCAGACAAACAGTCAATAAAACAAAGGTAAAATTAGTTTTAGATGGAAACTCACAAACACCAGTATATATGCACACATCAGAAGGAGAGTATAAAGAACATCAAAATGATACTTTTGCTCATATGTTCTATATCGAAGAAGAAAAAAGAGGATTTTATCCAGAAGAGAATCATGCTGTACCAGGTGTTTACGAAATAGAAATACCAGCAAAAACAGAAAAAGAGATTTCATTTATTTGTTCCTTAGAAGAAAACATCGAACAAAAAAATGTGAAAAAATTTGTTAATAATGAAAAAATTCGTTTAGGAGAAATCATTAAGGAATCGCTATTAATCGATGAGACAAAAGAAAAGAAGACAAAAAAAGAGATAGAAAGAGATGAGTTAATAAAATCCTTTTTAATAGCTACTGATAGTTTTGTCGCTTATCGCCCTGCTTTTGGGTTACATACGATTTTAGCAGGATATCCATGGTTTTTGGACTGGGGACGTGATACATTAATTGCTTTTGAAGGTTTATTACTCATTCCAAAAAGGTTTGAAATCGCAAAACAAGTACTATTAACGATGGTTCGAGATGTTAAATTTGGACTCGTTCCAAATGGTTACTCTGGTTATGATAATAGACCATTATACAATAGTGTAGATGCTTCCCTTTTATTGTTTGAACAAATTCAAAAATATATAGAATATACAGGCGATTATGAATTTGTAAAAGAAAAATTATATCCTATTTTACAAGATGTTATTGAAAATTATTGCGAAGGAATTGATGTAGACAATAACAATATTTATTTGGATACAGATGGATTAATAGTTTCTGGAACAGAAGAAACACAAAATACTTGGATGGATGCCAAATATAATGGCGTAGCAGTGACACCAAGAAATGGAAAAACAGTTGAAGTAAATAGCTTGTGGTATAATGCGAATCGAATTATGGCAGAACTAATCAAGAAATTTGGTCATCCCATTTTGGCAAAAAAGTATAAAGATTTAGCAGAAAAGTGTAGAGTTTCTTTTGGTGAAAAATTTTATTATGAAAAAAAGAAATGCTTATATGATGTGCTAGGTGATAACAAGATAAGACCAAATCAGCTATTTGCTTTAAGTCTAACATATCCTGTATTAGAACCAAATTCAGTAGAAGCAAAACAAATGATAGAAACAGTAGAAAAGAAATTATTAAATGCTTATGGTTTGAAAACATTAGCCAAAGGCGAAGAAAATTATGTGGAAGTATATGAGGGAAGTCCAGAAAAAAGAGATACGAGTTATCATCAAGGAATTACTTGGCCATGGCTATTGGGATTGTATTACAATAGTTTGAAAAATATGTTACAAGCTACCAAAAAGACAGAAGAAAAGAAGATATGGGAAGATAAATTAGAAAAGTTTAGAGCCAAGACAACAAAAATATTCCAAAAAGAAATTTTTGATAACGGTTGCTTAGGTGGTATTGCTGAACTTTATGATTCGACGAAACCACAGTTACCAAAGGGGACGATTAATCAGGCTTGGAGTGTGGCAGAGGTGTTTAGAATTGTTTTAGGAAAATAAGAATTTTAAAAAGGAATGAAAGTAAAAATGAAAGTCGAATTTGTAGGAACAGGTTCCATTGGAGCCATTCAATCTTGTGCCAGTGTATTAATAGAGAATAAATTATTAATCGATATGGGGAATGGAATTGTCAAGAGGTTGAAACAAACAGGACATCCAATAAAAGACATTGAAAACTGTTTCATTACCCATTTACATGGAGACCATTTTGGAGACATACCATTTTTTATGTTAGATAGATTTATGTACAAAATAGAAACGCCAGTTCATATCTATGGACCAAAAGGACTGAAAAAGACAGTGAAAGAATTGTTTGACATCCTATTTCCTGGAGATTATGAAACAGTACAAGAGGTAGCGAAAGTTGATTTTATAGAATTTGAAGAAATGAAGCAAGTGGAGATAGGAGATGAAACTTATATTACTTCTTATGAAGTACAACATGGAAAGATAAAACCAGCCTATGGATATATTGTGGAAAAAGATAACCGAAAAATAGGATTTTCTGGTGACAGTTGTTATTGCGAAGCGATTGACACAATCGTAAAGCAAAGTGATTTATCTATTTTAGATATGAGTTGGATGGACTCTAAAAAATCTCATATGGGATTAGAAGATATTTTAAAAATTACACAAATCTATCCAGACAAAAAAATTGTCACTACCCATATGCAAGATTACACAAGAGAACAAGCCAAAAAGCTAAACATAGAAAATTTGATAGTTCCAGATGATGGAGAAATCATCGAATTATAAGCTAGGAGAAAAACAATGGTATCAATTGAAAATTTAGAAAAAGAACTAAAGAGCGAAAAACTGCAAAGTTTGTATCTTCTATATGGGGAAGAGTTATTTTTGTTGGAAGCTTCTTTGAAAAAAATCAAAACCTTATTTGGAGAATGTATCAAAGGAATTAATTACATTACAATCGATGAAACTAACTGTAATGAACTGATAGCAGACATTGAAACACCAAGTTTTGGTTATGAAAAGAAATTAATTATTGCAAGAAATACAGGTTTACTAAAAAAAGAAGGAAAGCGAAAAAATACAGAATTAGCTAAATTGAAAGAAAAAGTAAGCAATTATTTGAAAGAAAATATAAAAGTAATGAATGATAGTGTTGTATTAGTTTTTGTTGAGGAAGAAGCAGATCCTAAGCAAGAACTGTATACAACGATTGACCAACTAGGAGTGGTATGCAAATTTGATTATCAAAAGCCAATCCAAATTGAAAAAAGAATTAAGGGGATTTGTCATGGTTACAAAGTAGAAATGGAAGATGCTACTTTGCGATATTTTATCGAATGTTGTGGCACCAATATGCAAGACTTAATTAATGAAATCCGAAAATTGATTGAATATGCAGGAGAAGGTGGAAAGATACAAAAAACAGATATTGATAAATTATCGATTAAAAAATTAGAAAGTGTTATCTTTGATCTAACCGATTCGTTAGGGAAAAGAGATATAGCAAAGGCATTAGAGGTTTTAAAAAATTTGATTTATGCCAAAGAACCATTACAGAAAATCTTAATTACTTTATATAATCATTTCAAAAAATTATATTTTACAAAACTTTCAGTAAAATATAATAAAGATATGATTAGTAGCTTAAATTTGAAACCAAATCAAACTTTTCTGGTAAATAAATATAAAACACAAGCAAAGTATTTTGAAGAAACTGAACTAAAAGATATCTTGCAGAATTTGAGAGATTTAGATTACCAATATAAAAATGGATTGATTGATTTACAAATAGGATTGGAGTCAATTCTTTGTCAATATTGCTCCAAAGTATAAAAAATAAATTTCCAAAAATGTATAATTAATTATCTTAATGATAAAAATAGTAAAAAGAAAATTTTTTCATTAAGGTGATTATATGTTGAAAAACAAAAAAAATAGAATAATTGTAGGTATTATTGCAATTGTAGCAATTTGTATTACCCTATATATCATATTTTTTCAAAATAATTCCGTAGAAGCATTATCTAAATATGGCTCAAGAGGGAACGAAGTAACGCAAATACAAACAAAATTAAAAAGATGGGGTTATTATAATGGAAATGTAGATGGAATCTATGGAACACAAACCGTAAATGCTGTAAAATATTTTCAAAGAAAAAATGGATTAACTGCTGACGGAATTGCTGGACCAGCAACCTTAAAAGCAATGGGAATTTATACTTCTAGTTCAACCTCTACTGGTTCAAGTTCTAGTAATTCTAACAATGTGAATTTATTGGCGAGATTAATTTATGGAGAATCAAGAGGCGAACCATATACAGGACAAGTTGCGGTAGGAGCTGTTGTTATGAACCGTGTAAAAAGTAGTTCATTTCCAAACAGTATATCAGGAGTGATTTATGCCTCAGGGGCATTTGATGCCGTAAAAGATGGTCAAATTAATTTGACGCCAAATTCAGATGCTAAAAAGGCGGCACAAGATGCTTTGAATGGATGGGATCCTAGTTATGGAGCAATCTATTATTTTAATCCAGCAACAGCTACTAACAAATGGATTTGGTCAAGACCAATGACAGTAACGATTGGTAGACATAGATTTTGTAAATAAGGGATAGAAATAGGAAATTTAATCTTATTGGTCAAGATGACTTAAGCAACTCAATACTTGACATTTTATGTAAAATAAAGTACAATATAATTGGTATTAGTATATCTAATCAGGCACGAAACAAGCAAGTGTATTGCTTCAAACAACAAAAGGAGGTTCCCATATGAAATTTATAGGAGACGAAAGAAGATTGATGAATGAAATGCAAAATGTGTTACGGAAGGAGGATTCAATACTATTAAAGCATTTATCCCAGGATAATTGTATCTTAGAGAATGCCAAAATGGAGAAAATGCTTTTACAAGAGATGCAGCGAACTATACGAAAATTAGACAGAATATTAAATTATTTCTTGAATAGTTATATTATATCAGAAGAGAAAAAAAATAGAATTATAGAAAATTTGCTCTCAAGAGAGATTGTAGACTATTTTATTTCTGGTAATAAAACCAAGAAAGTGATTTATTATGAGGAAGACAATGGCAGGGCAGAGAGTGATACTTCATTTACACAAATACTGCCAGTTTCAACTGAGGAAGACAATGGCAGGGCAGAGAGTGATACTTCATTTACACAAATACTGCCA
>CANOYI010000046.1 GCA_947571515.1 uncultured Clostridium sp.
TTCAGCCCACGTTTAATTGTTCGTCCGCGAAAAATTGCAAAGCAATTTTTCTGTGAAATTCTTTATATTATAGGAAGTTCGGAGAACTTTCCTATAATATAAAATAAAGGAATTTTTAAAATTCCTTTCACTTTTCTTTTACTCTGCTTTTGCACATATAATTAATCTTGCTTTACTATCATCTGTACAAGTTGACAAAGTAACTTCTGGTTTTCCTCCTGTATCTCTTTGATAGAAAGATGTATCCTCTGGTGTTGTTTCAAATTTATTATAAATCGTATAAGTTAACTTATTTCCTTCTACATCTGTTATATATATCTTATCTCCAATATTTAATTTCTTATTATTAGAAAAGAATAGCCCATTTCTATAGTTATGTCCAATAACGACACTATTTCCTGGTTGATTAAGTCCTGTTCCATACAAAAAGGCTACTGCTGTTTCAATTGATTTTTTTGTTACTTTTTCTAATACTGGATATTTGAAATTAGTTGCTGGTATTTCCATGGTTGCTAAAACACCGAATCCTTTATAGGTTTGTTTTTTTGTAGTACCACTTCCTGTTGTCGTCGTATCTGCATCTTTTAAATCAAATGGATTTGTACTATCCTCTGTTGTTTTACTATTTTCACCTGTTGCTTCTCCTTCTGCTACACTACCTTCAAAATTATCTACATAATCTGAAGTATCTTTTGTTACAATATAATTTTGATAATAATCATAACCTAAAAATCCTAGTAATCCAATAATAGCAATAATTACAATAACTAATATCACAGTTAATACCTTACCATATTTACTCTCAAACATTGTCTTTTACCTCCGTACATTTTTTACTACTGTATTAATTATATCATATCTATTACGAAAAGTGTATAGTTTTAAACAATTTTTTCTCCTAATTGCTTTCCTGCTAAAATATGAAAATGTAAATGCATTATTTCTTGCCCACCATTTTTACCACAATTAACAATTACACGATATCCGTCTTGTTTAAATCCTTTTTCCTCTGCTATTTGATTAATCACACCATAGATCTTTCCCACTATTGCTTCATCTTCTTTTTCTAAATGTGCTAATGAAACTATATGCCTTTTTGGTATCACTAAAATATGAATGGGAGCTGCTGGATTGATATCATAAAAAGCAAAAATCTCCTCATCTTCATATACTTTATTGCAAGGTACTTCACCTTTTATTATTTTACAAAATAAACAATCTTCCATTTTTTCTTCTCCTTTTTGGCAATTTAAATTTTATCATTTCTGACTAACCATTAAATATATAAATAATAAAATGCAGTGCTGCACAGTTTGGGAGGACACCTATTCAACAGATAAGCTATATTAACTTCTATTACTGTGAAATTTAATTTTATTTATATGATTAGTCCGACCAGTAAAGAACGAAATTTTATTATTTATATATTTAATGACTATAGTTATAATTTTTGTAAATTGCCAAAAATGTCCGTCCTCTTTGGCAATCTTAATATCATTATTTGATTAAAACCGCTTTAATTCTTCTCACTCCTGATGAACTAGATTCTTCCTTTTTAATTTTGAAAGTTCCTAACTCTTTTGTATTTTTCACATGAGGACCTCCGCATAATTCTCTGGACACGTCTCCTATGCTATATACGGTAACGATGTCTGGGTATTTTTCAATAAACATACATTCTGCTCCTGATTGGATGGCTTCTTCTTTTTTCATTTCTTGTTTGGTTACTTCTAAACCTTTTTGTATCCATTGATTGACTAAATCTTCTACTGCTTTCTTTTCTTCGTCTGTCAATTTATGGTCACAGTTAAAATCAAATCTCATTCTATCAACTGTAATATTGGAACCTCTTTGATGAGCATCTTTTCCAATTACTTGTTTTAATGCTGCATTTAATAAATGAGTAGCTGTGTGATAAGCAACCGTTTCCTCTGTTTGTTCAGCTAATCCACCTTTGAATTTTTGCTCTGAACCTTGTCTTGATTTTTCTTGATGCTTTTTAAATAATTTATCAAATTGATTTAAGTCCACCTCATATCCATGTTCTGTTGCTAGTTCTTTGGTTACTTCTGGTGGGAAGCCATAAGTATCATACAAACGAAATACAATCTCTCCAGAAATCATCTTGCTTCCTATTTCTTGCATTTTCTTGACTTCTTTTTCAAATTCTCTTTCTCCATGTGCCAAAGTTTTTACAAATTTATCTTTTTCTTCTAAAATAACACTTTTTATGATTTCTTTCTTTTTGTCTAATTCTGGATACATTTCTTTTAAGTTTTCCACATTAATATCTATTAAGGTTGACAATTCTTCCAAATGGATTTGCAATTTGTTTAAATGTCTAATCATTCTTCTGATAAGTCTTCTTAAAACATATCCTCTATCTAAATTGCTTGGTTTTCCACCATCTGAAATAATCATCATACTAGAACGTAAATGCTCTGCAACAATTCTTCTACTCTCTATATAATCTACTTTTTGAAGTTGTTGTAGTTTGTCCATAACTGGCTTAAACAGTTCTGTATCAAAAGGTGTTTCTTTTCCTTGTAATAACATAGTCATTCTTTCTAATCCTAGACCTGTATCTACATTTCTTTTCTCTAATTTTGAATAGCCATTTTTATCTTTAAAGTATTCCATAAATACATTATTCCATATTTCGACATATTTACCACAATCACAGGATGGATCGCAATCTGGTCCACAAGCTGGTTTTCCAGTATCATAAAACATCTCTGTATCTGGTCCACATGGTCCTTCTTCTCCTGCAATCCACCAGTTATCTCCTTTACCATAAAAGTAAATTCTATCTTCTGGGATACCAACTTTCTTCCAAATATCTGCAGAAACAGTGTCTCTTTCGCAGTCTTCATCTCCTGCAAAGCAAGTGACTGATAATTTTTCTACTGGAATTCCTAATTCTTTGGTTAGAAAATCAAAACTCATACTAATGGATTCTTCTTTAAAATAATCTCCCAATGACCAATTTCCAAGCATTTCAAAGTAAGTTAAATGACGATTGTCTCCTACTTCGTCTATGTCATTGGTTCTCACGCATTTTTGATAATCTGTTAGACGTGTTCCAGATGGATGTTTTTCTCCTAATAAATAGGGTACTAATGGTTGCATTCCGGCTGTGTTGAATAATACGGATGGATCATTTTCTGGGATTAATGGTGCTGATGGAATAACTGTATGTCCATGTTTTTTGAAAAATTCTAGATATTTATTTCTGATTTCAATTGCTTTCATAAATTTTCTCCTTTTTTATTTCATTTGCTTTGAAAATTATACTTCAAAATAGGGAAAAAAGCAAGAAATTTCATTTTTATTTTAAATACAATTACTAAAAGTTTTACTAGTCAGCCTACTCTTGTATTTTTTTGTGAGAAAACAAATAATAAGACTGACTAGTAACTAAAAGTTTATTATCATACATAGTTTTTACGATTGAAAGTTAAGAAAATTTTTTATCATTAGAAAAACAACAGCAAATTACGCTGTTGCCTTTCGCTCCCTCTTGTTACTCTCTAAGCTGCGACAAGTTCTTTTACTGTAAATTCACAGATATGTCCTTTATCCATCACATCTGCTATATTTTCTGCCACTTTCTCTTCCAGTTCCATTAAGAG
Organism: uncultured Clostridium sp.; assembly: GCA_947571515.1. GTDB lineage: Bacteria > Bacillota > Clostridia > TANB77 > CAG-508 > CAG-269. The sequence continues at coordinate 3,633 of CANOYI010000046.1, forward strand.
ATCTTGATAGTTCCAATAGTTGCTAAAGAAAACTACATCTTGTAAGCCAGATTGTTGCATGTACAATGCCAATTCATAGCAAAACTCTTTTGGAATTTCTCCCTTTAACTGATAAATCGCTTCACCTTCTTGATCCCAAAATTCTTTAATTGGAGAAAAATCCAATTCTACATCTTCTAATATTTCCTCCAATTCTTCATGCCGGCTAGCTTTCATCAGGTCATCCACATGAACATCTTGCAATTTTATCAATTGCCCTTTTAAAAACTCTTGTACATTTTCTCTTGTCATAAAATATTCTCCTTGTTTATTTTTATTTAAATTAGCTGTTTTTGAAATGAGAGAGCATTACAACTAATTTATGTAAATATTATATATTATTTTCTTACTTAAGTCAATTCTAACTCAAAATTTAAGTTTTAACCTTTTTGCAAATTCTCTTTTTCTCAGGATTTCAAGCAATGTTCCTTAAACTTAGAACCAGTGAGAACATTACAATAGAGGATATCTTATATAATTTAAGATATCCCCTCGTCTCGATTATAAATCCATTTGACTTCCTAAAAATGTTGCTGCAGATTGAGCGACCTTTTTCTCCACATCATTCATTTGACCATTTGGTTCCTTTGACATTAAGATAACCGTACCGATTGTATCTCCATTGGAAACAATTGGGTATACTACTTGAGCATTATTCTTTCTTTCTTGATTATCATTTTTCGTAATTGGCATAGCAACATTACTATTTTCTTTACTTGTATAGATTTCTTTATCTTCCATCAATTGTTCTAATTCATTACTAATATCTTGTTCTAAAAATTCTTTTTTAGAACCACCTGATACAGCAATAATAGTATCTTTATCTGTAATACAAGCAATATGACCTGTTGTTTTTGATAAAGTTTCTGCATAGCCAGCTGCAAATTCTGAAAGCTCACCAATTGGAGAATATTTCTTTAAAATCACTTGTCCTTCTCTGTCTGTAAATATCTCTAACGGATCTCCTTCTTTTATTCTCAATGTTTTTCTTATTTCCTTTGGGATTACAACTCTTCCCAAATCATCTATTCTTCTTACAACTCCAGTTGCTTTCATAATTTTCCTCCTCGTAAATTTTTTGTTTATATTCTTATTATGACAAATAAGGAAAAAATTATGCATTGAAAAAGAAAAAAATAAGAATTTTCTAATCAAGCATTTATCTGTATTTATTAGAAAATTCTTAACATTTTAATAAACCTAATTCATTTGTTTTAACTGTCCAGACTCATAGAACTTCAATAATTCTGATAAATCTTCTATCTCCTCCTTTAATCTTCTACCGATATCTGTATCTCCCACTGTTTTTCTCACAATCCCTGTCTTTTTTACAACAATCTCTGAAATAATATCTTTTTCTTCTTTGATTGCCTTTTCTACCGACTCAAATGGCTTATTTTGACTCAATAGCAATCCATTTGAATTATAACTTAATATGTAACCTGCATTTCCTGTTGCCACTTGATAGCTTTTAGCAAATCCTCCATCAATAACCAACAACTTCCCATTCGCACGAACTGGGCTTTCTCCGTTCTTAGCTTTAACTGGCATATGTCCATTTACAATATGAGCTTCTTTTCCTTCCAATCCAAATTCTTTTAAAACTTTATCACATATTTCCTCTTGGTTAGACAAAAAATAATATGGATTTTTTTCTTCTTTATGAGTTTCTTTATCTTTTATAAAATAGCTTTCAAATGTCGCCATTTTATTCTTTCCAAAAAATGGAGAATCTGGCGAGATCCATAAAAACCACATGATATCCAGTAAATTCCCATCTTGTTCGTCTTTATTGACATATACTTTTCGAATCGTTTCATTCACTAAATCAAAGTATTTTTTTCCGCTGACCTTTTTTCCTAAGAACTCAACCGTCTTAAAATTCCCATTTTCCTCCATCGGTATACATGCATGAAATAGTAAATTAGAATTAAATATCGTATATAATTCTCCTTTTTGATAAATAAACTCGGTATGTTCATTTAATTTCTGGCTGTGTTTAAAAGACTCACAAAGTCTCTCGATCACTTCTTCTTCCTCACTACTTAATGCATACGCATCTTTTGGATTTAAGGTTGGAAAATTAGTATCATTTAATTCATATTTTTTACCATCTAGCATCACATAGCCTTTTTCTAAATTCATTTTATCTAGTAAAAGGCGATTATCTAAGTGATACTCTGGATGCCTTTTAATCAATTGTCCTTCTAACTTAAATTGGATTACCGTAATTGCCTTATGAATTTTAGCAATTGTCACTTTATCACTACTATCATATTTGTTATCATCATAAACTTTTGGCATAAAATTTAGACAAGCATCCTCACGATAAGTTTCCATAGCAAAAGTAGAAAGAGGTCTAATATTGATTCCATAACCATCTTCTAAAATTGCTATATTATTATATCTTGCACAATTTCTAATAACTGTCGCAATACAAGCTTTATTTCCCCAGCTTGCTCCCATCCAATAAACATCATGGTTGCCCCATTGCATATCCATACTGTGAAATTTCTTTAGTTTCTCAATAACCAAATCAGGAGATTGTCCTCGATCAAAGATATCTCCTAAAATATGCAAATGATCAATTGCCATTCTTTTGATTAAATCAGAAATCGCAATAATAAAATTTTCTGCTTGTTTCAAATCGATAATCGTTTTTATAATGGCTTTATAATATTTTTCTTTATCTTTTTCATTTCCTGCTTGAGAATGCAATAATTCATCTATCACATATTCAAATCCACTATTAATCGCTTTTCTAACCTTTGATCTCGTATATTTCGAACTGATTTTTTTCGCTACTTCAATTAAACGGTATAAAGTGATAGTATACCATTCGTCTAGGTTTTCTTTCTTTTGCTTTACCAATTTAAGTTTTTCCTCTGGATAATAAATTAAAGTAGCAAGGGTTGCTCTTTCTTTTTCAGTAATAGAGTTCCCAAAAATAGAATCAATTTTGCTTTTAATAATTCCTCCTCCATTGTTTAAAATGTGTACAAATGGTTCATATTCTCCATGAATATCACTTAAAAACATTTCTGTTCCTTTTGGTAAATTAATAATCGCTTGTAAATTGACAATTTCTTCTGTAACTTCATTAATATTTCTGTATTCTTTACTTAACAATTCTAAATATTTTTGCTTGCTATAACTATTTCCCATTCTGACTTCCTCCTATTCTTCTTCCAATTCCACTATTTTATCTTCTCTCTTTGGTAAAAAACTCATCTTATATTTATCCAAAATGTAACCCATATCTTTCGAAAATTCCTTTAACATAACGATTTTAATTGTTGGTTCTTTTCCTTTTAAATAATCATCAATCACTTGCTTTAATTGCTTAATATTTTTCATCTCTGGTTCAATTTGTTTTGTATAGCGATTGGCTCTGTCGGTTAATTTTTCTTTGATTAAAACGATATCTTCATTACTTGCACAAGAAATTCTTTGGAACAATTGGAATGGATCATAATATTTGAAAATTGGTACTTCCATACATTCCTTATCAAATTTTTCATAGAATTGTTCCATTTTCATCGGAATACATTTCATAACCTCATCTGCTTTTTCTTTATACATTTTATCTAATAATTGGTCATTTAAGGTATTGAAATGTTTTAAAATATCTTCCATATCTTCTTCTACTTCTTCTATTGCAATCTTTCCTAATTCTTCTTTTGGATTCGGACAATATTCAGAAGATAAAGATGCTAGGTTCATTCCATTGAAAAATACACTTTTTAGTGTTTTTAAATCATATTCAATTAGTCCTTTCCTAGAAAAATAACTAAAGTAAGCAAATAACTTTACAGTATCTATTAAGTTCAATTTTCCTTCTTTCACATCACTGATTACCTCTTGAATAACGTTTTCGAATTGGTCATCTGAAATTTTCCAATATTCTTCTGTTAATAGTCTTTTATAGCCTGGCAAATTCTCTGTATCAACTGTATTTCTAATAGTTTCCATATTTTCTTTAAATAATTTCATATCAAAAATACGTGTTCTAATATAATATTCGATAAATTTAAAGAAACGATATTCAGATTTGAAATTATAATAATAATTATTATCAAATTCTTTAATGTAAAATTGCCTGTTATCCATTAATATTCTGGAAGATACCAAAATAGACTTATATTCTTCGTTGTCTTGGATATTAACAAATTTATCTTTTGTTATTTTACCTGCCTTAATTTCAAAAGAAATCGCTATGGTAAATATTAGCATGGTTTGCATGACTCTGTGATTCGTATTCGGATAAGATTTATTTACCATTTCATAGATTTTCTTAAAGTCATTTAAAGCATGTTTTAAAATTCTTAAGTTTCTCGTTCCACTTTTGTTAAAAGTAGATATGATTAATCCTGTATTTTCTCTTAAAAATCGAATTAAGTCCGCATTATTTTCATATCTCATTAAAATTCCATTGATAATATAATCAAATTTGGGTGCATATTCAAATGTTTCACCAATTAGCTTCTCTTTAATTCTCTCATAGTCATTGGCTTTGTCAAAAACATGCTCAATTTTATCTTGAATTTTTTCAACCATTGGTTTATCTGATTTATTTAATTCATCTTGTTTGTCCAAAAGATAGGTTGCAATAAAAGTTTTCATTTCCAAATTAGAACTTTTTAATTTAGTAGAAAGCTCTTTTTCATTACAGATGATGATTGTTTTGATATGGTCATGCTCTACGAAATTGTTGATATATCCTAAGATATCAATAACATCTACATTCGCTCTTTCCAAGTCATCAAAACATAATACTTTGTCATCTGTTGAAAAGAATTCTCCATAGTCTACCCTATCTCCATTTTGCGTAACACCAAAAAAGTTAGCCATATCAATTCCTGTTTTTGCATACTCTGGAATGGTAGTTTGACCGTTGTCATCCATAAATCTTCTTAAGTTTTTATCCATTAATTGGGTTGTTTCAATGAATATCTTTTTACTAATTTCCTCTAAATTAGAAATTCCATATAAAGACATGTAAATTGTTGTATATCTTTTCCCATTTAACTGCAAGGACTCAATCTTTTTTCTGATCTTATTATTCCAAAAGTGAGTCTTTCCAGATCCCCACTCCCCATTAATCATAATGGCATAATCCGTGTAATCTGACCTTACATAGTCTAATATACTCTCCACTAAATCTTCCATTTCAAACTTTCCTCCCTTTTTTTGAGACAAGAGGGACAGGTTTCATTTGTCTCACTTTTTTTGTCGTTTTTTGTTGTTTTATTTTTTCGACATTTTTCTACCCTATTTATGAGACAAATGAAACCTGTCCCTCTTGTCTCAAAATTTAATCCTTTGCTAATGTAAACACCCCAATAAATTTAGGTTTTGCTTGTTCTAACATTCTAGCACATTCATTTACTGTGCTTCCTGTTGTATAAATATCATCTAGTAACAATATCTTTTTATTTTGTAACAATTTTTTATTGTGCAATTCGTACACACCCTGTATATTTCTTTGTCTTTGTTCTTTATTTAGTTTACTTTGTTCTATAATATTTTTGGTCTTAAAAAGGCATTGGTTATTATAATCAATTTCAATTCTTTTAGCTATTTCCTTGGCAATTAATTCACTTTGATTATAACCTCTTTCTTTTCTCCTTTTTCGACTAATTGGAACTGGTATCATTGTATCATAAGATTTCAAAATTTCAAAGAATTTTTCATTTTTTAACAAAAAATTTACCATTGTTTTGTACAAATACGATTTATCTTTAAATTTATAATTTAGAATAACTTTTCTTATCATTCCCTGATATTCAAAGATATATAAATGTTCTTGAAAATAATAAGCTATATTTTGATTTTTTTCGATTTGAAATTTGGCTTGGATTTCTAATTGTTTCTGGCATTTACTACATAAAAAATTTGAATTTAATTTTCCACATATTCCGCAAGTTGGTGGATAAATTAGATTTAATAAAAAAGAGACAATAGGGACAGGTTTCATTTGTCTCATTTTTTTGTCATTTTCTGTCGTTTTATTGCAATCTAAATAACCGCTTATTTTTCATACAACCACCTATACAAGGTAGCTCTACTTATTGGTAATACTCTAGCAATCTCTGATTTGGAACATTTATATTGCTTAGAAATCAAATAACTGATAAATTTTTGAACTAATATTTTACTTTTTTTAACTTGCAAAGAATTAACTCCCTCTTTTATTAAAAAATCTTTAAATAGCTTTTCAATATCAAAATTCTCTTTGTGTAAATTAAAATCTTTATATTCTATTTCTTGAAATTTTTCGATATAATTTTCTGAAGAATTAAAAACAAATTTTAAAATTTTATCATTAACAAATCCTGTTCGATTAAAATAATCCTGATAAGAAGAATATTCATATTGTTCTTCCTTCTTTACAATTCCAGCTTTAACTGGATTCATATGAATATATTTAATGCATTTATACATTTGCTCCCTTGTCATAATTGGAACTGATTCAAAACGATTTCGAAATACATACCCTACCCTTTCCTTTTTCTTATTATAATATTTTGCATAGAGTAAGTTTACTTGTTGCATAAAGTTACTAATATTTTGAATCCCTTTTGAATACATTAACAGATGTGCATGATTATCCATAATACAGTATGCTACTATATCTATTTTAAATTGCAAATAATAGTTCTTTAATAATTCTAAGTATTTTTTCTTTTCGTCATTCATTTGAAATATGTACTCTCTATTAAGTCCTTGTACCATATGATGGCACAATATTTCACCAAATAAATTTCTGCTTTTTCTTGGCAATTTTATTCTCCTTTCTATCTTTTTTAAATATTTGTATGTTCTATTATACTATATATACACCAATTCCACAAATTTTTTCATCGCATAATTCAACAAATTTTGACAAAAAAAATGAGACAATTGGAACCTGTCCCTATTGTCTCATTTTATACGCTAAACCAGTATTTCTTTTCTTCACATCCACATTTTGAATCATAAAATCCACTACCTTTTCCATACCAACAATCACAAGTAACTTTTTTGCTCTAGTAATACCTGTATAAAGTAAGTTCCTAGTAATCAGCATTGGGGAAGTTGGTGGAACTACCATAATAACCACATCAAACTCACTTCCGTTGAGATTTGTGGATGGTAATTGCATAGCTATGCTCGATTTGGTCTAAATTTGAAAATTCATACCAAGCTACCTTTTCATCATCAAATCGAATTTCAAGCTGTTTTTCCTTCTCGTTAATTTCTGTAATCGTTCCTATTTCTCCATTAAACACTCCACTTCCCATTTCTTTTTTACCAAGAACTTTCCTTTCCCAATAGATATCATAATTATTTTTAATTTGCATCACTCGGTCACCAGCTCGATAAACAGCACCCATACTCGCCTTTTCTGGCAAATTTTCGATATTAGGATTTAACTGTTGTTGTAAAGCTTTATTCAATTCTTTTGTTCCAAGCATTCCTTTTTTGGTAGGAGATAAAACTTGTATATTTTGAAAGAAATCATAATCTCCGTAATTTTGCAATCTCCCTGTACATAGGGAAATCACTTCTAGCAACATCTTTTCCTGATTCGTTCCTTTGATAAAAAAGAAATCGTCTAGCATTTCTTCTGAAATTTGGTCCTCTCCCTTTTTTAAGAAACCTTCTCCTTGATTCACTCTATGGGCATTTAAGACAATTTTACTTTTGGCTGCTTGTCTAAAAATTTTATCTAAATGAATGGTTGCTATCTGCTCTGAATGAATTAAATCCTTTAAAACACAACCTGGTCCCACAGATGCCAACTGGTCTTCATCTCCTACTAACACTAGTTTTGTGCCTTGATAGATGCATTTTAGTAAATAATTCATCAAAAACATATCCACCATTGACATTTCATCTACCACAATTAAATCGCCATCAATTGGTGCCCCTTCGTAATCTGACGTATTTTTATACAGACTATCTTCGTCAATTTTGCCAATTTCTAATAAGCGATGTAAAGTAGATGCCTCTTTTCCTGTTGTTTCAGTCATTCTTTTAGCTGCTCTCCCCGTTGGTGCACAAAGAACAACTTTCTTCCCTTTTTCTTCATAGATATCAATAATTGTTTTAATAATCGTAGTTTTTCCAGTACCTGGTCCACCAGTGATAATCGCTACATTATTGTTATTGATTAGTTTTACAGCTTCTTTTTGCTTTTCGGACAATTCGATCCTTGACTTTGCTTCCACTTTTTTCAGCTCTGTTTCTATATGAGCTACTTTTTTCACATTTTTTGCTTTTTGTAATCTATTAATCCTGATAGCGATTTCTGCCTCTGTATTAAAAAAAGCTTGCAAATAAACATATTTCTCGTTTTCTCTTTCTTCGATTACAATTTCATCTTTTACTTTTAAACTAATTAGCCCATCTTCCACATTTTCTGTAGAAACATCTAAAAGGTCAATCACAAACTCAATTAAATTACTTTGCAATACACAGGCATGTCCATTATAAGTACTTCTAATTAATCCATATTTAATCCCACTAACAACTCTTTTTTCATTATCATAATTAATCCCCAAATCAAGAGCCATCTTATCAATTTGCTTAAAATCCACACCTCTCGCTATATCAATTAAGATATACGGATTTGCTTCAATTTCCTCAATGGCATTGGTTCCAAACAAATCAAATACTTTTTTCGCATGTTCAGCACCAATTCCAAATCTCTCCAAAAATCCTACAATCTGCCATACTTCCCAATTTTGTATAAAATCCTCTGACATCTGAATAGCTTTATTTTCCGAAATACCTTTTATCTCTGCCAATCTCTTTGGTTCATACTTAAAAATAGGAACTGTTTCTTCACCAAATCTCTTTACAATCCTTTTAGCTAAAGCCTCTCCAATTCCTTTAATATTTCCATTTGCTAAATACCTCTCTAATGCCCCTAACGTTTGTGGCATTAACTTTTCAAAAGTATCTATCTTAAATTGCCTTCCATATTCTTTATGCTCTACAAACTTTCCTATCAATTTTAGTGTATCTCCACAATTAATAAAAGGCAAATAGCCCACTATAGTTGTGGTCTCATCCTCTGTTTCAAATTCAGCTATGGTATAACTATTAATTTCATTTTTATAGATAATATCTCGTATTTCACCAGTAATCTCCATTTAACTCTCCTTTTTGTAAATACAAGTTTATCACAAATGAAACGCATTTTCAAGAGGTATGTTTGGGTTGATTTTGAAAGTGGCGAGTTTGGGACAGGCACAAACTCGCCACTTGTCCCAAAACTAACCATTTCAACTTTCGTCTACATTGTCAATCATGTCCTTACATTCCTTCCAGCTAGTTACTTTTAGGCAGTCATATTCTGTCTCTAATTTCTGGGCTATTTCTTTTGTTTTATCAGTTGATTTTAGGTCTGCTACAATAATGTTTTTTAAATAATCTTCTTTTCCATATAATATCTTAAATAAACTTGATCGTAAAAAGCCCTCAATTTTCTCCTCTTGATTTTTGACCGCTATAATTAAATAAATTCCATCTGATTGCAATTTTGTGTATGTAAATATGTCAATTATATTTTTTATAATTTCAAAAAAACCATAAATGGCAAGTGTCCAAAAAATGGTATTTAATATAAATTCCATCATTTTCTTAGCCTCCTATGGTCTTATTATATGTTTTATTTTAAAAAAAGCCACCATATTGGTGGATTTTCTTTTCTTAAAATAAATTATACAAGTTGTAAGATTGCAACTTCTGCTCCGTCTCCTCTTCTAGGTCCTGCTTTGATAATACGTGTATATCCTCCTACGTTTTTACCAGCATAATTTGGAGCAATTTCATTGAATAATTTTGATGGTAAATCAACATTATTTCCTTGGCTGTCTTTTACTTTATTTAATTTTCTCATCATTTTTCTTCTAGCATTTAATCTAGATGGCATATCTTTTTGTCTTTTTTCAGTAGTTT
>CANOYI010000047.1 GCA_947571515.1 uncultured Clostridium sp.
AAAAATTTATGGAACGATTAAAAAGAAAAATTGATAATTACCTTATTAAATGGAAAAATAATAGTAATAAACTACCCCTAATAATAAAGGGTGCAAGACAGATTGGAAAAACAAATGCCATAAGAAATTTTGGAAAGAACAATTATAAAACATTTATTGAAATAAATTTTGCGCTTCAACCACAATTTAAAACAATATTTGAAGAAGGTTTTGAGGTAGATAATATAATAAAAAATATAACATTGAAAATGCCAGAACTAGAACTAAATGAACATGATACCTTAATTTTTTTTGATGAGATGCAAGACTGTGTAAGCACAGCAACTTCATTAAAAGCATTTAGAGAAGATGGCAGATATGACATTATATGTTCAGGCTCCTTAATGGGAATAAATTATAAAGAAATTGAATCAAATAGTGTCGGCAATAAAGAAGACTATATCATGAATTCTTTGGATTTTGAAGAATTTTTATGGGCTAAAGGATATACGGATGAACATATTAATGATTTATATAAATGTATGATAGAATTAAAACCATTAAGTGATATACAATACAACGTAATGATGTCTAATTTTAAAGAATATATGATAGTAGGAGGAATGCCTGCCATCGTAAATCAATTTGTTACCAATAAAAATTTTAGTGGTATCTTAAAAATGCAACAACAAATTTTATTAGATTATGAAGAAGATATAACGAAATATGCAGGAGGATTAGATAAAACAAAAATATTAAACTGTTATCGAAAAATACCAGTATTTTTAGGCAATGAAAATAAGAAGTTTCAAATATCTAAAATAGCAGATGGAGCTAGAAATAGAGAATATGTTGGTGTAGTTGAATGGCTTGCAAATGCTGGAATAGTAAATATTTGTTATGCAATGGAACAAGCAAGTCTACCATTAAAAGGAAATTACAATCCTGATAATTATAGATTATACTTTGCAGATACTGGATTATTAATTGGGTCATTAGATGAAGAAGTTCAAGATGACTTAAGAAATAATGAAAATATGAATACTTATAAAGGTGCTTTATATGAAAATATAGTAGGAGATATGTTAGTAAAAGCAGGATATAATTTATATTTCTATAAAGACGATAGTAAAAAACTTGAAATGGATTTTATGGTTAGAGATACAAATTCTTTAATTCCTATTGAAGTAAAAGCAAATGATAATGCGACAATTTCACTTAATAATTTGATTAGTAACAATTTATACAAAGATATCAAATATGGAATAAAATTATGTAATAGAAATATAGGATTTAACGGTAAATTTTATACTTTTCCCTATTTCTTAACCTTTCTTTTGAAAAGATATCTAAAAGAAAAATAAAAATATGCGTAAGGCTGACTGGTAACCACATTTATGATAAGTAGCACTAAAAAGCAACAAAACTGTTTACAAAAGTAACAAATTGTTATATTATATACACAGGTGATTAAGAGAATATATGGAAAAATATGAAATCAAAAAAGTTGGAAAAGACTTTAGATTTATACCAGAAATAAATAATAAAGGGACAAGAGAAAAAAGGACAGTTCTAGATAATAAAGGAAATAAAGCAATTTTTAAATATGAAATGTACGATAAAAGTTGTTCAGAAGCTTGTTCAGAGAAATTAAGCTATGAAATTGCAAAAGTTCTTGGATATGACTGTGCACATATAGAATTAGCATTAGATGAAAATGATACATTAGGAATATTAAACTATTTATTTGTTGATATACATGAAGAAGAACATATAGATGCAATAGCATATATAAAGAAAAATGATGAAATAAGAAGTCAATTTTATACATTAGAGAATATAAAAAAGTGTTTAGATATGTTGAACACTAATTTATTTTATCAATTCTTAAAAATAATGGTATTTGATGCTTTAGTTGGAGAACAAGATAGACATGAGGAGAATTGGGGAATAATACGAAAAGATGGAGAATATAAGTTATCTCCATTATATGACAATGGATGTAATTTATTAAGAGAATTTTATAAAAAAGAAAATGCTGAAAAATATTATAATGGGCTAAAAGATTTTGATGCTTATATAAAAAGAAGTAAGACATTGATATGCAAAAAAGATGGTAGTAAATATAAACATTTTGAACTAATAGAAGATTTATATAGCAAGTATTCAAATCAAATAACAGAAGAAATTACTAATTTAGAAAAATTAACAGACTTAAAAGTTGAAAATATAGTTAATAAAATACCAGATAATATACTAACCATAAAGCATAAAGAATATATAATGAGGTATATAAAAACAAGAAAACAAATTTTATTAAATATCATAGAAAAAGGAAGTGAATGATATGACAAATAAATTATGGTTAATTTGGAAAGAACCAAAAGAAAGAAGAAGATTTATTATTGGAGAATTAACATATGAAAATAATGAATATAAATTTAAATACATTGATCCTGAATTGAATAATGCTAGAAAAAGTGGTCTTGATTTTTTTCCAGGATTTGATAATATAGAAAAAGAATATGTAAGTAATACAGGTTTATTTCCGAATATAGAAACTAGGCTTCCAAATACTGCTAGACCAGAATACTTAGAGATTTTAAATTTATATGATTTAGATACGGATTCTAGTAAAATGGAAATTTTAGAGAAAACAAAAGGAAGATTACTTACAGATAATTTCGAATTTGTTCCTGTCTTTGACAAAAATAAAATTGAATTTGAAGTAGCTGGAACAAGCCATTCTGATGACATCAAAAATTATAAGGATATTTTTGAAGTAAATGACAATTTATTTTTAGAAAGAGAGTTGGATAATAAATATGATGAATATGCAATCAAAGTAATATGCAAGAAGAATGGAACTCTTTATCATTTAGGATATGTTCCTAGATATTATTCCAAAGAATTATCAAGAATGTTAGATGAAAATGTGAAATATTCAGCAAAAATTAAATATTTGAATTTTGAAAGTAAATTAGATGATGAAGATATTACTGCTGATGTAAAATTGATTTTTAATAGTAGATAAGTTATATACAAGATATGAAAAATCATTGACAATTATTATATTATTAACATATACTATATATAGTTAGAAAAAGTTTAAAACTTTTGCGGAGCTATGTTCGTAGAGTGTGGCTCTATTTTTCTTTTCAATTAAATCAAGAAAATCTAAAAAAGTACAGTGAAATAAAAAATTCATCAAAACTATTGAAAATCCGCAAAAAACATGATATAAAAATATACAAGTTGTATAATTCAAATAATGAAAAATTTATTTTCAAAATATTAAAAGTTTTAACTCAAAAAATTATTTTCTCAAATATTCTAATTTATAGTTAAATCAATCCTCACAAATATTTAAAAGAAAATCAAACGAATCATGTATTATATAGAGTTACTCCGTATTTTGAAGGCAATAACGAATTAGCAAATCGGAGTAAATATTGAAGCATATTCTATTGAGGACAATGGAAAACTACATTTTAATGTATATGTGTATAATATTCAAAATGGAATAATTATTGATTATGCAACAGGAGAAAGCAATTTAGCGAAATAAGGAGGAAAAATATTGGATTTAAATTTATTTGATAATAAAAGAAATGAAAACAGTTTTATAGATAAATTTATGGAAGAATTAAAAAATGCATTGAACAATACAATGAGTGAAAAGCAAAACAGAAAGGAAATGAATAATGAACTAGATCAATACAATATATATGAAAAAAAGAAAATATTTTTAGACAATAAAAGTAGAAATAGTAACGATTTAGCTTGGGTTATGGATAATAATTCTGTTTGCATATCAGAACATGGAGATGGTGGACCTTTTTTTATTAGTGAAATTGATTTACCACAAAATGCAAAAGTCGGAGAAGTATATGAAAAAATTGATAACAAATATGTTTATAATCCAGATATAACTATGGAACTAAATAAAATAATGTAATAAAAAAGTGGGAAAAAAGAAAAAATATCAAAAAAATTTCTTTTGCCCACTTTTAAATTTTAGATTAAACCTAAGAATTTAAAGCATTATTCAGCAACTTAATTCCATCACCAAACCCAGTTCTATAATACTTCTCAGCCAATAAATTGGCATATAGCTGTTGGCACGAAATCAAAGATTTCGACAACATCTTAATTCCAATAAATACAATGCTGTAAAAAATCATCACGCAAATCATTTAAAACATCAGAAACATAATCCTTTTTAGAATCCAAAGTAGCATCCAAAATTCTATCAGCAAACAAATCAAATTTAAGCAAATGCCTTTTATCTTCCTCACTCAAATTAGTTTCCAACTTTTCAGACCTAAAATCCAGCCAATCTGTCATTAAGTCATTTTCACTATCTAAATTATTATTTATACTTTCAAAACAACAAAAACATTTTTTATTCATAATCAAAACCTCCGTAAATTTATTTTTATAAAATTAAATGCTAATTAAATAATCACAAGCATTACAAAATTTTTTTCAAAATTTTTGCATACTCAGACTGTAACAAACAAGTTTTAACAGTGTGAGCAAATTGGGCTCAATTTGGGCACACGATTCCCAAAAACGAACCCAAAATCACATAAATTTACAAAGTCAAAAAATTGGGCACACCAAATATACCAACAAAAACCGACCAATCCCTTGTCTACCAATCGTTTGCAAAAATGACTCATAACCCGAAGGAGTGGGCGCTGTGAGCGAAGCGAGGAAGTCCCCTTAGGGGATTCGAGTCTTACCCCCGCAACCAAACAAATGAGAAGCACTTGCTAGATTTTAGAGAGTGCTTTTTTGCTGCCTTTTTAGGCAAAATTGTCACACTTTGGTCACAATATATCTAAAAATGGATAAAGATATTATTGTAGATATAAACTAATAAATAGCAAAAAAATGAATATAATAAATTAAAACATTGAAAAAATCTTGTTTTCGTGTTAAAATAAGGATATAAAAGAGTTGTTTTCGTGAAAATGTAAACGATTTAAAATCTTGTTTTCGTGAAAAATATATTGAGGTGATATATTTATGAAAAGAAAAGTATATGAAAAATTACTGGAATGGAAAAAAAGTAGTAATGGAAAAACAGCAATTCTAATAGATGGAGCAAGACGTGTTGGAAAAAGTTATATAGTAGAAAAATTCGCTCAAGAAAATTATAAAAGCTTTATTATGATAGATTTTAACAAAGTTTCAGATGATGTAAAAAGTTTATTTGAGCACTATCTAAATGATATGGATAATTTATTTTTATATTTATCAAATTATTTTAATGTAACACTTCATGAACGTGAAAGTTTAATCGTATTTGATGAAGTACAATTATATCCAAAGGCAAGATCTGCTATCAAGTATTTAATAGAAGATGGAAGATATGATTATATAGAAACAGGTTCTTTAATGTCAATTAAAAAGAATGTAAAAGACATATTAATTCCTTCAGAAGAGCAACATATCGAAATGCATCCAATGGATTTCGAAGAATTTTTATGGGCTCTTGGTAATGATAGTCTTATGAGCTTAATCAAAAAATGCTATGAGGAAAAAAAGCCACTAGGTCAAGCAATGCATAGAAAAGTTATGGATTATTTTAGACAATATATGATTGTAGGTCGGTATGCCACAAGCAGTAGAAGAATATATGAATACAAAAGATTTTAATAAAGCTGACCAAATTAAAAGAAATATTCTGAATTTGTATCGACAAGATATAGGAAAACATGCAGAGGGATACCATTTAAAAGTTGAAAGCATTTTTGATGAAATACCAGCACAACTACAAAAACATGAAAAGAAATTTAGATTAGCATCTATTAGTAAGGAAGCAAGATTTAGAGATTATGAAGATGCTATGTTCTGGTTAAAAGATGCTATGATAACGAATCCTTGTTATAATTCAACAGAGCCAAGTATAGGATTAAAACTGAATACAGATTTTATGACTTTAAAATGTTATATGGCGGATACTGGACTTCTAATATCACATTCTTTTGATGAAAATGGAATCATGACAGAAGAAATTTATAAAAAAATACTATTTGATAAACTAGAATTTAATGAAGGAATGATAATGGAAAATATAGTAGCACAAATGTTAGTAGCATCTGGACATAAATTATACTTTTATTCAAATCCTTCAAGAGAAGATAGTTCTAGTAGAATGGAAATAGATTTCTTAATTGCAAAATCTAAAATAAGTAGTAGACACAATATTTCTCCAATAGAGGTCAAATCAAGCAAGAATTATACCATTTCATCTCTAAAAAAATTTATTACAAAATATAATGAACAATTATACATTCCATATGTTCTTCATACTGGAGATTTAAAAGAAGAAAATGGAATTTTATATTTACCAATTTATATGACATCTTTACTATAAAAATTAATTAAACTAATTACTCGCACTTGCTAATCATGTGTGAATAATTAGTAAAATAGAATAAGAGGTAAAAATGAAAGAAAAAATAAAAGAATTCGCTATAAAAAATTTAAAATGGATTATATTATTTGTTTGTTTAATAGGTTTTTTAGCTTTAGCCGAAGATGTATTTAATAAAGAAATTATGAATGGAGATATTGTAGGATATAAGATTATTTCAGACTTTTTAATATCAGATTTTGCAACTCCTATTGCAAAGTTTATTACAAATTTTGGTGGTAGTATTGCCTTAATTGTAATTACAATGTTATTATTTATATGTATTAAAAATAAAAAAATAGGAATATCTATTTTTCTAAATTTATGTATTGCAACAGGATTGAATTTAACTTTAAAACATATTTTACAAAGACCTAGACCAACAGACTATAGAATTATCAATGAAACTGGTTACAGTTTTCCATCTGGACATTCCATGATAAGTATGGCTTTTTATGGTTTTATTATATATCTTATTTATAAATATGTAAAAAATAAGTATTTAAAAGCAAGTTTAATTGCACTTTTAAGCATACTAATAATTTTGATAGGAATTAGTAGAATTTATCTAGGAGTACATTATACAAGTGATGTTTTAGCAGGATTTTTAATAGCAATTTCGTATTTAGTTATTTATATAAGTGCAATAAATAAATTTTTGTTAGAGAGAGATTAAAAAAATGGATTTGAAAAAGAAAAGAATGATAAAGGTAAAAACAAAGAAATTAGCCAATAGTTTTAAATATGCAGGACAAGGACTTAATTTATCATTTAAAAGTGAAAGAAATATGAAAATTCACATTATAATAATGGCTCTAGTTATTACTGCAGGAATTTTATTGAAAATCAATAAATATGAGTGGATGATATGTATTATTTGTTTTGCTATTGTAATTAGTGGAGAATTGTTTAATACAACTATTGAAACAGTTGTTGATATAGCAATGCCTTATAAAAACGAAAAAGCAAAAAAAGCAAAAGATATTTCTGCAAGTGGAGTATTAGTGTTAGCCATAGGCTCTGCCATAGTAGGTTTCATAATATTTGTACCTAAAATTCTTAATTACTTATAAAGTATAAGGTTATAAACCTTAAAAGACAAGGCGTGTAGACAAGTTAGTTTTAAAATTAGTTTACACTACCTAAATTTATAAAGGGGGAAAATAATGGAAAAGAAGAGAAATAAAACAATGATAATTATTTTACTAATTGTAGTCATATTGCTATTTATTGTAAGTGTAGTAGGAGCATTTTTTATATACAAATACCAAGAATCCAATCAATCAATTGGAACTGAGTGGGGAGATACATATTATTCTTATTTACAATCAGTAAAAGAAGCAGATGAAGAAAAAATAAAAAGTGCTGGATTATCAAAAGATATAACAACAGCTCAAATTCAATTTATTCAAGTAGAAAATGAGAATAATCCTAAAATGGTGTTGACATATCAAAAGGATGATGAAAAATATACAAATGTATATTATATAGAAGATGAGAAAAAAGTAAATGTGATTACTTATAGCAATCCAACTACATTGAAATTATTGTACAACAGAGATATAAAAGAATATAAATGGTATGTATATTCAAAGGAAGATGATATAAATTCATATAAATCGTTAGAAAAAAATATAAAAGAAGCAAAAAATGGAAATGTAGCAAATTCAGTTTCTCAAGAGCCAGAAGTGAGTTATGCAGATTATACATTCAAAGATAGTGAATTAGAGTTTAATTTTGAAGTAGCAGAGGGAGAAATTCCAACAATGTCAAAATTTGATGAAACATTTATTGAAGTTGAATTAGATGAAAGCAATTTAGTAGAAATTAATTTTGAAGAAAAAGATAAAGAATTAAAAAAAGAATTGATAAAAATAGTTGGAGAATATAAAACTAAAGAAGATATTATAACAGAAGAATTCAAAACTAGAACAGAAGAAAAAGAAGCAACATTAAAAAATAGAGAAGAAGAAATAAAACAACTAGAAGAAAAGAAAAAACAAGAGGAAGAAGTTGCCAAAAAGAAAAATGAGGAGAAAGCAAAGAAAAAGGCAGAAGAGGCAGTAAAAGCAAATACAGTCCAAATAGGCAAATATACTTTAAAAGATACATCAAGAGATGGAGCATTAACAATAAAAAATGCAACTGATAGTTCTATTCAATTCGATATTAGTGTAGTTAATTTATTTGGTGGAAACCATATGGGACAATTATCAGCAACAGCAACAAAAACAAGTGATAATAAATATGTTTATACAACTACACAGTATGGAAAAACATATAAATTTTATATGGAAGTTAGTGGAAATAGCGTTAAGGTTTCTACAAGTAAAATGATAAATGGAGATGGATTTGATCCTTTTTGTGGTGTAAACGCTGTATTTGATGGAACATACGCAAAATAGAAAAGCATATTATGATATTTGAATAAGATTTACTCAGAAAAAATGAAGAATATATTTCAAAAGTATATACATTTCTTTAATACTTTGATACAATATGAAAATAAAAAGGGGGATTAAAAATGAACAAGAAAACGATAATAATTTTATTCGTAATATTAGTAATTATTATTGCATTGGGAATTGGTGGATATTTTGCATATAATTACATAGAAAAAAACAAATCAGTAGGAACACAATGGGGAGATACCTATGTTACTTATTTAGAAGAAGCTAAGCAAACATCAGGTCCAGAAAAGCTTGAAAAGTATGGAATTTACGATGGTGTAGAAAATGCAACAATTAAATTTTATGAAATTGAAGAAGAGTCAAATCCAAGTATGCTGATAAAATACGATTTGAATGGAAATAAATTTTTTACAATTTGGACTATAAATGAAGAAAAAAATACACCAGATATAAAAATTAATGTAGCACAAGATGATATTAAATTATTATATAATTTAGAAAAGCAACAATATGAATGGTATTTTTTCAAAGATAACAATGGGAACAAATTATATACAGAGGTCATAGCAACAGGAGAAACAAATAGTGATGGACAAATAATGAGTAAAGTATATGATTTTAAAGAGGAAGATTTGCCAAAAAATGAAGAACTAAAAGAAGGAGAAGTCCCAACAATATCTAAATTTGAAGAGACATTTATAGAACCAGAGGTTAAAGAAAGTAAGGAAATAGATATTAATTTAAATGCAGATACAAAAGAGTTAAAAAAAGCAGTTGCAGAAACAGTAAAAGAATATGAATCAGAAGAACAAGGAGTAACGAAAGAAACAGAAACAAAAATAGAAGAAAAGAAAACAGAAATAAATAATAAAAAAGAAGCAATAAAGAAGGCAGAAGAAGAAAAAGCCCAAAAGGAGGCAGAAAAAAAAGCTGCAGCAGAAGCTGAAGCAGCTAGAATAGCAGCAGAAGAAGCTGCAAAAGGATTGCAAGTTGGAACTCATAGATTAAAATATGGAACATACAAATCAGATGTTTCTCGAATGGACAGTACGATGTATGGAACAATAACATTAAATCAAAATGGAACATTCCATATAAAAGCTAATTGTGAAGGAAATTATCCATATCCTACATTAAATTGCGATGGAACATATAAATTAGGCAAAGTTGAAAACTCTGGAAGTTCTTCAACAGGAATACATTTTACAACAAGTACAGGTGTGAAATTTATGTTTGAAGTTCTTAAAGATAATGCATTTAGTGATCAATGGCATGGATATAGCTATTCTGGAAATTAATTAAATAACAAACATAATCTTCTGCGACCAAGAAATATTCGTTGTTTGCTAATTTTAGCAGACAATTTTTTTTTGCATCTTTTAGGTGAAAAGCTAGGGAGATATGGCTTTTTCCCTAATTTTTTCATCTATTTGTTGATGTATATAGGATAAATTAATTAGAGAAGTTAATTAGATATAATTCGACAAAATACTTGAAAATATTGGAAGAATTATTGAGAAAAAGAGATCGGTATGGTAAAATATCATAGAATCAAGGAAATTAGAAGATTTATACCAAGAAAAATTTAGAATACAATGTGGCAATGAAAGATAAATCAAATAAAACATATAAGATTTGAGGAAAAAAATAATGAAATTTTATTTAAGGAGGTATGTGATGAACAATAGACCTGAATTTAGACGAGGAACAAAACCATATTTATTTGTAAGATTAGCTAATCCAAATGAAAAAGGTGAAAGTAGATGGGTATCAAAAGAGGAATTTGTTGATGAATATGCAAGCTTAATGTTTAAAAATGGTGCTGACTGGTGTAGAAAGGAAACAACTATTGCAAAATATTATTATATAGAGTTTGACAAATCAATTACTTCCGGAAACGGAATAGATAGAATAAGACTTAATGGATATAAAAAAGATGAAGATAGAATTGGAAGTCAAACGATAAGAAGTGATATTAAAAATTATTATAAGAAAAAAAGATGTGTTGTTTTATATACATCTAATCCAGAAGTTGACCATAAAAATGGATGGAAAAATGATACTGCAATGAATATTAGAACTCAAAAATTAGAAGATTTTCAACCATTAAGCAAAGCCGCCAATGATGCAAAAAGACAATTTTGCAAAGAATGTAGGAGAACAAATAAAAGGTTTGATGCAAAAAATCTAGGCTATCCAATATCCTATTATAAAGGAAACGAAAATCACAAAGGCGATGAAAATGGCTGCATAGGATGCTTTTGGTATGACCCTATAGAGTTTAGAAAATATTTGACTAAAAAAAGTAACTAAGATAATAATAAATTTCTATATAGAAGTTGAGAAAAAAAGAATAAAATGGTATAATCTGTCAAGATGAAGGGAGAAAAAGAATGAATTACATAGGATCAAAATTATCAATACTAGATTATATAGAAAATACAATACAAGATTTCACAGAAATTAAAGATGAGCAAATTACATTTTGCGACATTTTTGCTGGAACATCAAGTGTTGGAAAATATTTTAAAAATAAGGGATATAACGTAATCTCAAATGATATAGAATATTACAGTTACGTAAATGCAAAGCATTATATAGAAAATAACAAAGATATTTCTTTTGAAAAGTTAAAACAAAATGGAATACAAAATGTATTTAAATATTTAAATAACCTAAATGATAAAAAAGGATTTATATATCAAAATTATACTATAACAGGAACAAAAAATCAAAAATATGAAAGAAAATATTTCACAGAAGAAAATGCATTAAAGATTGATTCAATTAGAAATAAGATTGAGGAGTGGAAGAACAGAAATCTAATAGAAGAAAATGAATATTATTATCTAATTACTTGTCTTTTAGAAGCTTCTGATAAAGTTGCAAATACAGCTTCGGTATATGAGGCATTCTTAAAAGATATTAAAAAGTCAGCAAGTAAAACTCTTGAATTAAAGCCACTAGAAATATTAACAAATAGTCCAGAAAAAAGATATTTAGTAAAAAATATAGATGCAAATCAATTAGTCAAAGAAGTATCAGGAGATATTTTATATATGGACCCTCCATATAATACAAGAAAGTATGATACAAATTATCATATGCTAGAAACAATTGCTCTTTATGATAATCCAAAGATAAAAGGAAAAACGGGAGTGAGAGAAGAAACAAACAAAAGATCAAAATATTGTATTAAAAAGGAAGTTGAATCAACTTTCGAAGATTTAATAAAAAATGCTGATTTTAAATATATATTTTTAAGTTATAATGATGAAGGAATTATTCCATTAAATAGAGTTAAGGAAATAATGTCTAAATATGGAGAGTATAAAGTATATGAACAAAAACATAAGAGATTTAAGGCTGATAATAATAGAAATTATTTGAAAGATAGTACAATAGAATATATTCATTGCTTAAAAAAATGTGACAAATTTGTTTAAGTAAAAAATATGATTTGGTGTTAGAATAGATAGATAAACACATTTTAGCAGGAGATGAAATCAAAATGGAGAATTTAAGCAATGAAGAACTCATTGATAGAATTATAGAATTAGAGGAAGAAAATAAGAGGTTAAAAAGGAAAAACAAAAAGAAAAACAGAAGTCAAATCAAGACAACGAAAAAAGAAATTGTAGACTATTGGTCTAGAATAGAAGATGAGTGTGAACTTAGTGTAGATTGGGCAGAAGCAGAGGAAAGATGCTGGAGATGTGGATATGAAAAAAATTTACAAAAATGTCATATCATACCAGATAGTTTAAGTGGAAAAGATGAGCCATCTAATTTAGTGTTGCTATATGAAAGATGTCATATAGATGCCCCTAATGTAGAGAGCAAAACATTTATGTGGGATTGGATAAGAGCAAACGGAACTAGTTTTTATGATACGTTTTGGCAAAAAACTGCTAAAAAAGAATATGAATTTATCTATGGAAAAACCTTCACACAAGAGTTAGCAGAAAGAGATATTTTAAGCTCAAGAGATTTAGAAAAATTTTTCAGTATACCAGAGGCGAGAAGCGTAAATCATTTTGCACATCCTTGGAAAAATGACTCCACTAATGCAGGTCTTCTTAGGATGAGATTAGAAGAATATGATAAGAGACATAAACAAAACAAATTGCCCAAAACAGAGAATTTTAGAAGAAAAGAGGAGAAATTTGATCGTTTAGTGTGGGAATTATGCATGATTGCAAAAGAATATCATTTTAATGTTTGGGAAGGAAGAACAAAAAATCCATTTTCTATTACACTAAGCTGTTATATTGATTTGGAACATAGGTTAGGAATTTCTATTAAATTAGAAAGACAAAATGAATATAAAGCTTGTTTTACGACAGAAGAGAATCCTAACAATATAAATGTGAAAGAATATAATATTGATTTAGGAACAGAAGAAGATAATGTAAAAGAGTTTATAAAAAATGAAATTGTTAAATTTTGTGCTAAATATGGAAAACAAGGAAAGCAAGAATTTATTTTTACCATTAATCCTTTGTATCGCTTGAGGAAAGATAGATAGTAAATTTTACTGCATAATAGAATTTTCCATTAAAACGAAATGAGAGAAAACAGTAGCAAATAGCAACAGGAAATGTTACCATTCAGCTCAAATTGTTACTAGTCAGCCTTATTATTTGTTTTCTTGTGAGAAAGCTTAATATATGATTTTTTCATACCTTGT
>CANOYI010000048.1 GCA_947571515.1 uncultured Clostridium sp.
AAATTTAATTCAAAATTTAATTCAAAATTAGTAATAGACTTTCCATAAAAAGAAGCAAAAATCGAAGAAATAAATCAAAAATAAGAAAATCAAGAGCAAGCGCAACAAAAAAATAGAACAAATTAATTTACTCATTAATAAAAATTGACAACAAAATAAAAAAGAGGTAAAATATAGGAGGAGTTACATTGAAAGTATTTACTTATGGACAATACATAAAATGTATTCATACATTGAGATTAAATGCAGTTATGCAATTAGCAGAAGAAAGTGCAACATATAACTTAAATCAAGTTGAGAAAAAATATTCACATGATAAATTAATAAAAAACATATTGCAAGATAAAAAAGAAGCAACACAATTTATTAATCAGTTTATTGAACCAAGAGAAAAAGTCAAAGAAGAACAATTAATTCGATATACAAATAGTTATATTACTAAAAAATATAAGTCAAAAGAGCCAGATTTAGTATATAGGCTAAAAAATCAAGATGTGTTTTTCTTAATTGAACATCAATCTACCATAGATCATAATATGCCATTTAGAATGTTAAATTATTGCCTAGACATTATGCAAGAGTGGAGTAGAAATAAAAAGATTGGCAAAAATACAAGTTATCCTATTGTAGTTCCCATTGTTATTTACACAGGAAGTCAAAAATGGAAAATGCCAAAGAATTTTAGGGAAAAACAGATTGGTGATTATGTATTTGAGAGATATAAGATAGATTTGGAATATAATTTTATTGATATTAATAAGCTTCCAAGACAAATTTTATTGCAAAAGGATTCTATGTTTAGTTATATTATGTTTCTTGAAAAAGCAGAGAGAACTAAGGAATTAGTTGAAAATCTGGAAATTATGATCCAATCAACTCAAAATGAAAAAATCTTAAAGGAATTAGTTAATATCATAAGTTATTTATTAGAAAATGTATTAGAAAAAGAAATACAGCAAAAATTATTAGCAAAAATAGAAAGAAAGGTAGGTGAGAAAGATATGGATAGACTGGAATATTTAATACAGAACATGAAGGAAGATCGTAGAAGAGATATACAACAAGGAAAAGAAGCAAGTAAAAGAATAATTGCTAAAAATATGTTAAATAAAAAACTAGATGAGAAAATTATTTTAGAAACAACAGAACTTAAAAAGGAAGAATTAGAAAAGATAAAAAAAGAACTAGCAGTAGCTGGTTAAACAAATAGGACAGGCCTAAGGGTCTGTTTTTTTATATATTAGGAAAGTCATACTGACTTTCTAATATATAAAAAACATTGTACACAAATTTATTTCATAATTGAAAGAACTCATTTTTCTAATTTGACATAAAATATATTAGGATAAATAATAAGGAGGAAAACAATGGAAAAAATACTAGAAGTGAAAAACGTAACCAAAAAATATCAAAACAAAGAAGGAGAAATATTAGCCATCCAAAATGTCAACTTAAGAGTCAAAAAGGGAGAATTTGTCAGTATCATTGGACCAAGCGGATGCGGAAAATCCACACTATTATCTGTTATAGCAGGACTAGAAGATAAGACATCTGGAGAAATCTACATAGAAGGAGAAAAAGTAGAAGGCATATCACCAAAAATAGGTTATATGTTGCAAAGAGATTGCCTGCTAGAATGGAGAAGCATACTAAGTAATACAATGTTTGGACTAGAAATTAAAGGAAACAAAAACAAAGAAGCAAAAGCCTATGTAGAAGAACTATTAAAAAAATATGATTTATATGACTTTAAAGATAAATATCCATCTGAATTATCAGGAGGTATGAGACAAAGAGTAGCTCTTATTAGA
Source organism: uncultured Clostridium sp. (assembly GCA_947571515.1). Lineage (GTDB taxonomy): Bacteria > Bacillota > Clostridia > TANB77 > CAG-508 > CAG-269. The sequence continues at coordinate 1,812 of CANOYI010000048.1, forward strand.
ACACTAGCGGTAAAACCGAAAATCTTATTATTAGATGAAGCCTTTTCAGCATTAGATTATCAGACTAGAATCATGGTAACCAACGATATTTATAGTATTTTAAGAAAAGAAGGAATTACTGCTATCATGGTAACACATGACATTTCAGAGGCAATTAGTATGTCAGATCGAGTGGTTGTGCTAAATGCAAGACCAGGAACTGTGAAAGACATTCATAAAATTAACTTTGATATGGAAAATAGAAATCCAATTAATTGTAGAGAAAAACCTATATTTAGCCAATATTTCAATACTTTATGGGAGGAGTTAGGAGTCGATGAATAAACAACTAATATCAAAAGAAAGAAAAGAATATTTAAGAAATAAAAAATATAAACAATATATGGTATGGCTAACACAAATCGCTATACTAGTAGGATTTCTTGTCATATGGGAGATATTAGCCAATGAAAAAATAATAGATAGTTTCATTATGAGCCAACCAAGCAGAATATGGGAAACTTTTACCAATTTGACTTCTAATGACTTAATGAAACATATTGGTGTTACTGTATATGAAACAGTAGTAGGCTTTTTAGTAGGTACAGGATTAGGCATTATAATTGCTATTGTTCTATGGTGGTCAGATTTCTTATCAAAAGTATCAGAGCCATATTTGGTAGTATTAAATAGTTTACCAAAAGTAGCTTTGCGGACCAGTCATTATCATATGGGTAGGGGCAGGAACGCCAGCTATTATCGTAATGGCAGTTGCTATTTCCTTAATTGTAACAATATTGGAAAACCTTAATGGATTTTTAAAAACAGACAAAGAGGTCATCAAAATGGCAAAAACTTTTAAAGCTAACAAGTTTCAGATATTAGCCAAAATTGTCATACCTGCAAACCTTTCTACCTTTATAAATTCCCTAAAAGTTAATATAGGACTTTCGTTAGTAGGTGTTATCTCAGGAGAATTTTTAGTATCAAAGGCAGGTCTTCGGATATTTAATTGTTTATGGAGGGCAAGTGTTTAAATTAGATTTGGTTATGGCAAGTGTCATTATTTTAGGAGTTGTAGCTGGTATCATGTATACCGCAGTTTTGTTATTAGAAAAATTTATCCTACATTCAAAAAAATTCAAATAGGATTTGAAGAAAGAGAAAATGTCCCCACTGGTTCCGGGATTAAATGGGGACACAATTTCCTCTTTCTCTAAAATCTTTACAAAAGGAGGAGAAACTTTGAAGAAGAAAGTTATTGTAATTATAGTGATAATCATCCTAGCTATGGTATTTAGTATGGTAGGAGTGGTTGTTAATCAAAAAAATAAAGATGGTGTAGAGTTAAAGACCATTAAAGTAAATGAAGTAACCCGTTCTGTTTTCTATGCACCACAATATGTAGCTATTAATAATGGCTATTTTAAAGAAAATGGAATGGATATAGAGCTAACAACTGGGCAAGGTGCAGATGCTGTTATGACAGCAGTACTTGCTAATCAATGTGATATCGGATTTGCAGGACCAGAAGCTTCCATCTACGTCTATAATGAAGGTAAAGAAGACTATACACAAGTATTTGCACAAATGACAAAAAAAGATGGGTCATTTTTAGTAGCTAGAAATCAAACAGGAAGTTTTAATTGGCAAGATGTAAAAGGGAAAACAGTAATACCAGGAAGAAAAGGTGGAGTTCCTTATATGACACTAGAATATGTATTAAAGAAAAATGGTATTAATCCACAAAAAGACACAACATTAGATGACAGTATTAAATTTGACTTAATGGCAGGAGCCTTTGCAAGTGGAAGTGCTGATTTTGTAACGTTATTTGAACCTACTGCGTCTATGACACAAGAACAAGGAAAAGGAACGATTGTAGCATCAGTAGGAGAAGCAGCAGGAGAAATTCCATATACAGCATATTTTGCGAAAAAGAGTTATATAGAAAGTAATGAACAAACCATTCAGAAATTTACCAATGCTATTTATCAAGGACAACAATGGGTGAAAGAGCACAGTAGTAAGGAAATAGCAGAAGCCATTCAAAGCTTTTTTCCAGATACAGATATTGAAATGTTAGCAACAGCGATTCAAAGTTATCAAGATATTGATGCATGGAATGATACACCAGTACTAAAACAAGAAGTTTTTGAAAGACTAGAAGAAGTAATGATTATGGCTGGAGAATTGAAAGAAAATGCACCATATGACAAAATTGTAAATAATCAATATGCAGAAAAAGCAATTAAATAAGAATATTGAAATGTCCCCACTGGTTCCGGGGTAAAATGGGGACATTTTATTAAAATTTGTCAAAAAAGTTTATTTTATTTTTTATTTGTAACTCCCAACTTCGCACAGTCTGTAAAAATATGTAATATAAAATAATATTTTTAACAGACTGTAAGCTTGTTGGTCCCCCCGAATTGTTACTTCATAAAAAATAAAATAAACTTTTAAGTTAATATACTAAAAAATAAAAATGTCCCCATTTAATCCCGGAACCAGTGGGGACATCTAGTAAGAAAAATAAAACAATAAAATTTTACATATAAATTCTAAAAAATGGATTGACAAATAGAACTTATAGTGTTATATTTACCTGTGAAAAGGAAGTGATAGTATGGATATTGATTATAAGATTATTGGACAAAGGATAAAAGAGGAAAGAAGAAAACTAGGATGGTCACAGGAAAGATTATCAGAGGAAATTGATGTAACAACGGTATATATTAGCAGAGTAGAAAGAGGAACTTCACAGATCAATTTGAAAAGGTTAGCTCAAATCAGTAGAGCATTGGGAACAAGCTTAGAGTATTTAGTTGGCGGAACGGTGACAGATGCACCTAATTATTTAGATAAAGAATTGTATGAAACGTTAATTACTTGTACACCTGCTAAACAACGTTTGATTTATAATATAGCTCAAATTGTATCAAATGCAAAGTTTGTATGATAAAACTCTTGCTATTTAGTTTATTTAATTTTGTTAATAAAAGTTTATCCATTTTTTATTTGTAACTCTCAGGCTACGAACAGTCTGTAATTGCATAACAGACTGTAAACTTGTTGGTCCCCCCGAATTGTTACTACATAAAAAATAGATAAACTTTTAGAGCTAAATAATTCTGACAAAATTCTTTACAAAAGCTTAAAAATAGTATAAACTTGTTATAGTTCAGTCTTACCAATATAAGGAATAAAAGAGATAAAATTGAACCACTAATAAATTGACAAAAGGTGATAATAAATGTATTTAAAAAGACTAGAATTACAAGGATTCAAATCATTTGCAGACAAGACAGTATTAGAATTTAGACCAGGAATAACAGGAGTAATTCGGACCAAATGGTTCTGGGAAAAGTAACATATCAGATGCAATACGATGGATCCTTCGGAGAGCAAAGTATGAAGTCCTTAAGAGGAGCCAAATCTTTAGACATCATATTTGCAGGAACACAAAATAGAAAGTCTCTAGGATTTGCAGAGGCTTCTTTAATCTTTGACAATACAGATGGAGCTTTGCCAATCGAATACACAGAAGTAACCGTAACTAGGAAAATATATCGAAGTGGAGAAACAGGTTATTTTATCAATAAAGTAGCATGTAGACTAAAAGATGTATTAGAATTATTTATGGATACAGGAATTGGAAAAGACGGCTATTCTATCATTGGACAAGGTAAAATTGATGAAATATTAAGCAATAAATCAGAAGATAGAAGACATATCTTTGAAGAAGCGGCAGGAATTGTAAAATATAGAGCTAGAAAAGAGGAAAGCGAGAAAAAATTAGAAAGAACAAAATTAAATTTACTTCGTATTAATGATATTTTAGCAGAAATTGAAAGTAATATAGAGCCACTAAAAGCCCAAGCAGAAAAGGCAAAAAAATATCTAAACTTAAAAGAAGAATTAAAAAGTGTCGAAATAGGGTTATTCTTGCACAATATTGAAAAGTATAAAATCAGTTTAGAAGAAATTGTAAAGGACGAAGAAATTTATACCTCTCAATGCACAGAAGAGGAAGAAAAATTAGAAAGAATTAAACAATTAAAAGAAGAACTAAAAATGCAAGTTGATGAGATAACCAATCAAATAGAAGAGATGTCAAACTTAGGATTTGCTAGTCAAAAAGAAATCGAGATGCTAAATTCAGACATTAATGTGGCAAATACAAGAATTCATAATAACCAAGAAAATAAAGCTAGATTTGAAAAGGAAATTGAAGAAGCTACTTTAAAGCAACAAGAATTAGAAGAAGAAATGAAACAAAGAGAAGAAAAGAAGGTTAATCTAAAACAAAATAAAGAAAAATTTGAAAAAGAATTGCAAGAAAAAGAAGAAGAACTGGCTAAAATAACAGAAAAATTATCGAGTAAAGAGCTAGAAATAGAGGAATATAAACTACAAGTAGAAAAAAACACAGACAAAAAGTATGAACTACAAGCAGAAAGTCATACACAAGACATTAACTATGAAAATTATAAAAAAAGACAACATCAAATAAAAACAGAAATCACGAATTACATATCAGAATTAGATAGTGCAAGACTTCAAAAAGATGAAATAGCAAAAGAATTCTATGACATTGATAGCAAAAGAAATAAAGTCGTGAAATCTATGGAGGAAATTAATACGATAAAAGAAGAAGCAGATAAAAAAATCAATCACTATCAAAATAGCATCCATGCTTATCAAAGTGAAATGAGAATCAAAGAATCAAAATTAAAATTCTTGATCGAAACCGAAAAAGAAAAAGAGGGATATATCAAAAGCGTAAAATCTCTTTTAAAGGACTGCGAAACCATCAAAGACCTAGGAAAAGGAATGCATGGAGTACTTGCTAATGTTATTGAAGTACCAGAAGAATACCAAACAGCGATTGAGATGTGTTTAGGTGCAAGCTTGCAAAACATTGTAACAGAAACAGAAGCAGATGCCAAAAAGTTAGTAGAGCATTTAAGAAAAAATAATTTGGGAAGAGCATCTTTTTTACCAATTGCATCTGTCAGAGGAAAAAAGCTAGATAAAATCAAAGGAAAGGAAAAAGGTTTTATTGGTATTGCATCTGATTTAATTAAATTTAATAAAAAGTATGAACAAATTGTGATTAGTTTATTGGGAAGAACGGTAATTGTAGATAATATGGACACAGCCATTAAAGTAGCGAAACAAAACAGTTATACTTTTCGAATTATTACCTTAGAAGGAGATGTTATCAATGCTTCTGGTAGTATTACAGGTGGATCTGTTGCTAAAAAAACAGTGAATATTCTTGGTAGAGGAAGAGAAATTGAAAAATTAGAAAAAGACATTAAAAAATTAAAAATTAAAATCGAACAATTGGAAAAAGAAAAACAAGAATATGAAGAATCGATTCAAGAGACGCTAGAAAATGTGACTTGCTTAGAAAAAGAACTGCAAGAAATTGATATTACGTATGCTACTGAAAAGCAAAAAGTAGTAGCCATAGATGAAAATATTGCTAGAATGGAAACACGTCTAAACAAATTAAAAGAAGAACAAGAGAATTTAGAAAAACAAAAACAAGAAGCCATCGAGAACAAAGAAAATATTAATCAGCGAATGCAAGAATTAACAGAAGAAACGGAAAAATTAACAAAAGTCATTTCTGAATTTGCGGAGTTAAATAAGGACAATCAAAAATATGTAGATGACTTAAATTTTGATATTACCAATTTGAAAATTTCAGTTTCATCGTTTGATGAGAGTGAAGCATCGATTGAAGAAATACAAGAAAGAATTAAACAAGAGATTGAAAATGCCAATAAGAGTGTTGCTAATAAAAAAGAACAAATTGAGCAAATTACCCATGACAATTTCGAATTAGAAGAATCGATACAAGAAACTAAGGATAAAATTGCAAAAATCAAAGAGGAAGTTCAAAATAGCGGAAACAAAATTGAAGAACTAAAACAAGAGAGAATTGATAAAAACGAGAAGTTATCCAAACAAGAAGAAGAAATTACTAATAAATTTAAAATGATAGAAGATTTAAAAGCACAAATCGTAAAAATCGATGTCAAAAAAACAAAGCTAGAAGATGATATTAATTCCATCATTAACAAGATGTGGGAGGAATATGAGTTAACGCCTAATAATGTAGGTGAGTATAAAAGACCAGATAATGTAGCTTTGACACAGAAAAAAGTAAATCGTTTACGAACAGAAATTAAAGAATTGGGAAGTGTTAATGTAGATTCGATTGAAGAATACAAGGGTATGAAAGAAAGATATGACTTTATGTGTGAGCAAAGAGTGGATTTAGAAGATACTATGAATAAGTTAAGAAAAATTATTTCAGAAATGACTACTACGATGAAGGAACAGTTTAAAGCTCAATTTGCCATTATTAATAAAAACTTTGAAGAAGTATTTAAAGAGTTATTTGGCGGAGGAAATGCTTCCTTAAAATTAGAAGATGAAGAAAATATTTTGGAATGCGGTATTGATATCAATGTACAACCGCCAGGAAAGAAACTACAAAACATGATGTTACTATCAGGTGGAGAAAAGGCATTTACAGCAATTAGCCTGTTATTTGCTATCTTAAAAATCAACCCAGCTCCGTTCTGTGTATTAGATGAAATTGAGGCAGCACTTGATGATGTTAATGTGTATCGATTTGCTGAATATTTAAAGAAGTTTTCAAAAGAAACGCAATTCTTAGTGATTACCCATAGAAAAGGTACGATGGAGGCAGCAGACACGGTCTATGGTGTGACAATGGAGGAAAATGGAATTTCAAAGTTGTTGTCTATGAAGTTAGGATAGGTGCAATAGAGATTTCTTAGCTGTTTGAGCGTAAGCGAATTACAGATAAGTTATGCAGGCTATGTTGCTCGTTTCTTTTTGCACATTTTAAATAATAAAAAAGCTGAGACAAGAATACTTTTCAGGTATCTCACTCAAACTATTGACAAAGAGCCAAAAATATATTTTAAAGCAAAAGCGACTTATAACATATACATGCTATAGTCGCTTGAATTTTATTTACCAGATAAAAAAAACATCTAGCAATGGCTGAGATAGGATTCGAACCTATAACCATTGGACCCTCACTCCAACGCTCTGCCCTTTGAGCTACTCAACCTAACAATAAAACATATATTCATAGTAACATAAAGTAATTAAAAAGTCAAGAAATAAATCGAAATATTCCTATTAAAATAAGTAAAACGCCTGAAATAATAGACCAAGTATTATCTGGCAAATGACTTAATTGATGAAGTCCTTTTCCAAGTATTGTTCCAATACTTAAAAAAACGAGTTGGAAAATAGAAATAAACAGAGGAAAAAGAAAAGGACTAATTCCAATAATACTACCACCAACACCAATACAAAAGCAATCCAAGGAAAGGGCAACCCCCAAAAACAAAGCCTCTTTACTATCAATTGAATGGGAAGAATCCAAATCAGAGGAAGTAGGATTTTTAATAATTTTAATAGTAATTCCTAAAAAATGAATAAAAAAACTATAAATTTTTTCATCTTTTTTATCAGTTAGATCCAGAGGAGATAATCTTGTAGTTGAGTCGAGTTTATTTTTGTGTACAGCTTGAAAGCACACAAAGACTCCCATTGCCATTAAAATTATATTTCCGATTAATTTAGTTATAAAATCAGAAAAAATATTTTTTATCACATCACCAAACCAAACTGCAATAATGGAAATTGAAAAAGAGATTAGGAATAAAACAATTTTTCCTCTATACGAAATTTTAGTATTTTTAATTCCATATGTAATTCCAATTCCAAGAGAATCGATGCTACTAGAAAGTGCTAAAATTAGGGAATTCATTAACATAAAAACACCTCCTAAAGTATCATATGTCGAAAAAAGAATTTTGTTATCACAAAATTAATGTCATAAACCTAGTACAAGCCACATAGAATTTAATAAATTTGAGTTACAATAAGTCAATTTGATTTTAATAACAAAAGTTTATCTATTTTTTATTTGTAACTCTTAGGCTGCATACAGACTGTAAATCAAATTTAAAAATATGATAACAGTCTATAATTTGTTGGTCCCCCCGAATTGTTACTTCATAAAAAATAGATAAACTTTTAGAATTAAAATAGAGTAAAACTAAGAAGTAACAAAATTAAGCACAAAGGAGAGAAAATTATGTGGGAAACGTTAAGAAAAGAAGAAGTCTTAAAAAAATTAGACACAAACAAGAGAGAAGGACTTAGCCAAGAAGAAGTTAAAAGAAGGCAACAAAAGTATGGGAAAAATAAGTTGAAAGACAAGCCAAAAGAAAACATCTTCATGAAATTTGTCAAACAATTCAATGACTTTATGATTATCATTTTAATTATTGCTTCCATTATTTCAGCTGTTGTTTCCAATATGCAAGGAGAGAATGATTACATAGATGCTATTATTATCATAGCGATTGTAGTTTTAAATGCTATCATGGGAGTGATTCAAGAAGCCAAAGCAGAAAAGTCAATAGAAGCATTGCAAGAAATGACACCAATGAAAGCAAAAGTAATTAGAGATGGTATTACTGGCGACATCCATGCAGATGAAATAGTACCAGGTGATATTGTCATATTAGAGGCAGGAAACTATGTGCCAGCAGATAGCAGAATAATGGAAAGCTTTAATCTAAAAATAGAAGAATCTAGTTTAACAGGAGAAACGGAAGCAGTGCTAAAAGATGCTGATAAAATTTGCAAACCAAACATTCCATTAGGAGATAGGAATAATATGGCATTTATGGCAAGTATCGTCGTAAATGGACATGGGAAAGCTATTGTAACAGAAACAGGAATGAATACAAAAGTTGGTAAAATTGCTAATATGATAATAGAAAATGAAGCACCAGAAACACCAATCCAGAAAAAATTAGCACAAGTGGGAAAGATATTAGGAATGGTATGTCTAGTGATTTGTTTTATCATCTTTGGAATAGGACTCATTAAAAATATTGACCCAATTGAAATGTTTATGACATCTGTTGGATTAGCAGTAGCAGCCATACCAGAAGGATTACCGGCTATTGTAACCATTATGCTATCCATTGGTGTTACTAAAATGGCAAAGAAAAACAGTATCATAAGAAAGTTACCAGCTGTAGAAACCTTAGGAAGTTCTTCTGTTATTTGTTCCGATAAAACGGGGACCTTGACACAAAACAAAATGAAAGTAGTGGAAATTAATAGTGATGATGTTAATTTAACAAGAGAACTGAGTTGTATGTGTACGGATTGTAATATTTTATGGCAAGAGGGAAAATTAGAAGTAATAGGGGAACCAACCGAAGTGGCAATTGTAAAAGAAGGAATCAGTAATGGAAAAAATAAAACAGAATTATATCAAACTATGCCAAGAGTAAATGAAATTCCATTTGATTCCAATCGAAAAATGATGACAACCATCCATAAGATAGGAAACAAATATAGAATTATCACTAAAGGAGCACCAGATGTCCTTTTAGAAAGATGCCAAAAACAAATCAATAGAGGATTAGGACAAAATTCTATTTTACAAAAAGCAAAAATACAGAAAGAAAACGAGAAAATGGCACAAAAAGCCTTAAGAGTGATAGCAGTAGGTTATAAAGATTTAGATTTTTTGCCACAAAAAATTGATACCAATACCATTGAAAGCAATTTAATTTTTGTAGGATTAATTGGTATGATAGATCCACCAAGAGAAGGGGTAAAAGAAGCGGTAAAGACTTGTAAAAAAGCAGGAATCAAAACTGTTATGATAACAGGCGACCATATAGCCACAGCAAAGGCGATTGCAAAAGAATTAAATATATTAAGTTCAAATGATAAAGCAATTACAGGGCAAGAATTAGATAAGATATCACAAAAGGAATTAGAAAAAAACATAGAAGATTATTCTGTATTTGCAAGAGTTACGCCAGAACACAAAGTAAGAATTGTTAAAGCATGGCAAAGTACAGGGGCTGTGGTAGCTATGACAGGAGATGGTGTGAATGATAGTCCTGCTTTGAAAAATGCAGATATAGGAATTGCGATGGGGAAAAATGGAACAGATGTCGCTAAAAATGCAGCAGATATGGTGTTAGCAGATGATAATTTTGTAACCATTGTAGAAGCTGTAAAACAGGGAAGAAATATCTATGATAACATTAAAAAAGCAATTCACTTTTTAATTGCTACTAATATAGGAGAAATTGTTACCATATTTATGGGATTGATATTAGGTCTGAAATCTCCATTACTTGCCATACAATTATTATGGATTAATCTAGTAACAGACTCTTTACCAGCAATTAGCCTTGGACTAGAGCCACCAGAAAAAGATATTATGCATAGAAAACCAGTAAGCCGTCAAAAAGGAATTTTTGCAGATGGATTATGGAATAAAATTGTGGTAGAAGGGGTCATGATTGGAATGCTAACATTAGTTGCTTTCAGCTTAGGAAATAAATTTTTCGGACTAGAAGTAGGAAGAACCATGGCATTTCTTTGTATGGGATTGTTAGAACTTGTCCACAGTTTTAATATAAAAAGTGAACAATCGATCTTCAAAATAGGAATTTTAGAAAATAAATTTTTAATAGGAAGTTTTATCTTAGGAACAATAGTACAAACAACAGTCGTGCTAGTACCAGCATTAGCTGAAATCTTCAAATTAGTTCCACTAAACCAAATGCAATGGATGATTACGATAATGATTTCTCTATTGCCAATTCCAATTATGGAATTACAGAAAAAGTTGAATGAAACCAAAGATAGAAATACAGTTTATCAGGAAGAAGTGAAAGTTTGAGTGTGGCGACTTTGTGCCTGTCCCAAACTCGCCACACTGTTTATCAAGAAGAAGTGAAAGTATAATAAATGAGGTTGCTTTATTTTAGTAAAGTAACCTCATTTTATGGATTTTAGCTTATTTTCTAATAAATTTGATAATTTCATCATCTGGAATATTTAGTGTTTTTACAATTTTTTTGAAGGTAGAAATTCTAGTGTTTTCTTCATTATACTCAAGTCTTTGTAGTTGACGCCAGCTAATGCCAACTTCTTCAGCTAGTTCTTCTTGTGACAGATTTTTTAATTGTCTGTATTGTCTAATCATTTTCTAACCTCCCATTTTATTTCAGTTATTATATTACAGTATAGGTTAAAAAAGAACGACATTTTTGTCGTCGAATATTGACTTTTAATTTACAAAAGTATAAAATAATTCTGATAATACGACAAAAATGTCGTGCATATTTTTTACCATATAAGAGAATAATAAACAAGAGAAAGAGGGAATTGGGAATGAGAGAAAAAGGTATCACATTGATAGCATTAGTAATCACAATTATTATTTTGTTAATACTGGCTTCTGTAACGGTTGCTACATTAACAGGAGATAATGGAATTATAACCAAAGCCATAGAAGCCAAGCAAAAAACAGAAGAAGCAGAAGTAGAAGAACAACTAAAATTAGCTCGGATTAAGTGCTAAATTAAAAAAGCAAGGTGGAACTATCACAGTAGATGACATATTAG
>CANOYI010000049.1 GCA_947571515.1 uncultured Clostridium sp.
CATTTTAATTTTATCAATTTTTAAGGTAATAAACCCGAAAATAAATGTCCCCAAAAAAACCCGGAACCAGTGGGGAAAAATCGGAACCAGTGGGGAGAACCAGTGGGGACGTTTGGGACATTGACGAATCTACTTTTTTCCTGTAAAATACATATTGGAGATGATATTATGAAAAAGCAAGATGCTGTTACTTTAATTAAATTATTGAAAAAAAGATATCCAGATGCCACCTGTAGTTTAGATTTTACCACGCCTTTTGAATTAGTCGTTGCTGTTATGCTTTCTGCCCAATGCACAGATGAAAGAGTTAACAAAACAACACCTGCACTTTTTTCACGTTGTAAAACCATTCAAGACTTTGCAGATATTGATATTCATGAATTAGAAAAATTAATCCATCCTTGTGGATTTTATAAAAACAAAGCGAAAAATATTAAATTATGTGCTAAACAAGTTTTAGAGTCTTTTCATGGCGAAGTACCTCAAACTATGGAAGAATTAACAAGTTTAGCTGGTGTTGGTCGAAAAAGTGCCAATGTTATTTTATTAGAAGTCTTTGGCATTGCAGAGGGAATTGCAGTAGATACGCATGCCAAGAGAATATCTAATTTAATTGGTTTGTCCAAAGAAAAAGAACCTGAAAAAATAGAACAAGATTTATTGAAAACTTTTCCGAAAGAATATCTAAAAGACATTAATCATATTTTTGTATGGCATGGAAGAAATACTTGTATAGCACGAAAACCCAAATGCGACTTTTGCGTTGTCAATCAACTTTGCAAATCTTACAAATCAAAAAAAGAGTTTTAAGAATTTCTATGCAATGGTAATTGCCTAGAAATTCTAAGAAACTCCATATTTATCTTGTACGGAAAGTCCTCCTACTAGGAGAACTTTCCTACAATATAAAAAATAACTGCAAATTCATTGACAAAAAGCTAATTACGATATATAGTTTTATAGAATTTAAACTTTATATTAGGAGGAATTTTATATGTTAAAAAACAAAATCAAAATAATTGCTATTTTAACCGTAATTATTTTAGCCCTTACACTTCCTGTTGTAAGAGCAGAAAATGAAACCGCTGATAATACAGCAAATCCAGATGCCACAGCATCTGAAAACATCACGGAAGGAAACACTTCTAATGAAGCAACTCAACCAGCAAATTTAGCTAACAACAATTCTGAAATGAATGTTTCTAACTCAGACGATGAAAATTTTAAAAGATCTGATGTTTACCTAACTGGTGATGATATTACAATTGATTACATTGTTGATGGAAACTTATTTGTAGTAGCAAATAATGTCACCATTAATTCTCAAATTGGTGGAGATGCCTTTATTTGTGCTAATACCATTACAATTGGAGAAGAAGGATATGTATTTAGTAACTTATTTACTTTTGCCAAAACCGTTACTATAGATGGTGTTGTTTACGATTTATACTCAGCTTCTGAAAGCACTAATATTAATGGTTACGTTTATAGAGACATTCGAATAGGTTCTAATACTGTCAATATTTCTGGTACGATTGGAAGAAATGCTTATATTGATTGTGCTAGTCTTAATTTCACACAAAATACGCATACACATGATGATGGAGAAGAACCCCAAGAAACTTCTCAAGGTGTTATAAATGGTAATTTAAAATATTCAGCAAAACAAGAATTTTCTATACCAGAAGGAGCCGTTACAGGAGAAACAACTTTTGAAGAAGAAAAATCTTTTGAGAGTAATACCTTTCAAGATCAAATCATGTCTTTAGCAACTTTGCTTGTTACTGTTGTTGTTATTTGGCTACTATGCTTATGGCTTGCACCTAAATTCTTGAAGAACAATTCTTCTTTATTAACAACGAAAAAAATCTTACCTGTTATTGGATTTGGAATTTTAACACCAATCGTTGCCATTATTGCATCTATTCTATTATTTATTTTAGGAGCAACTTCTAAATTAGCCTTATTATTAATCATAGCATTAATTATTTTAATGATGATTAGTACTTCTATCTTTATTATTGCAATTACGAATGTTATTTGTAATAAATTAAAAATTGAAAACACTGGTCGTACATTTAGCATACTAGTAATGACTACTATTGTTTTATGGCTTCTTAACCTAATTCCTTTTGTTAATTCTCTTGTTGGATTTGTGTCAGTTGTTTTGGGATTGGGAATTGTAGTGTCTAATATAGTATTGAAAGAAAAAGAAGGTACTGAAATTGACTAAAAATTTGCAATTTTATGTAAATTATAGTATACTATACTTGTATCAAAAAACAAAATTGTATCACTTCAGACTGTTGCGGTTACTTTCGCAATGGGAGAAAGCTAAGGAGGTTATTATGGAGCAAAAAGAAAAATGTAATCTTTGTCGTAAAATGCTGGCAGCCAGTATCCGGCAAACAATTTCAGAATTAGAAAGACTTTTCTATCTGATAGTGCAAAATGTGGAGAACTGAGTACAGGAAAATTTTCAGCCGACGAACGAGCTGCTATCTCAATTTTCATTGCTGAATTGAAAGCTTTTATTGACGAAGACAAATTGGCAGTGGCAGACGAATTAGCGGAATGATGCAAATAATGAGTCATCAAAACTCCTCTTCTAGGAAAAGATATCTATTTTCCTAGGAGAGGCTTCTTTTTTATTGGTTCAAAAACTAGAAATTTGAAAACTCAACTCTTTAATTCATCAATAATCACCTTAAAATCATTAGCCATAACAATTGCCGTACCAGCCACCAAAATGTTGGCACCAGCTTTCTTCACCTCTGGAGCAGTTTTCAAATTAATCCCACCATCTACTTCTATATCCAACTCTAAACTTTGTTCCTCTATATAATTTTTTAACGTCTGTATTTTATGCAACATATCTGTCAAAAAGGTTTGTCCACCTTTTCCTGGCTCTACTGTCATAACCAAACACATATGAATATAAGGCAAAAATTCATACACTTCCTCTATGTTTGTATTTGGTTTCACTGCAATTCCTACTTTACAATTATTTTCTTTGATATAGTTGATGATTTCATACACCTCTTCTTTGCTCTTACAAGCTTCCAAATGAAAAGTAATGATGTTAGGTTCCACTGCTAAAAAATCATCTATCGTTGCTTTCACATCTTTTACCATTAAGTGCACATCTAATGGTAAATTAGAAATTCTTTTAATATACGATGCATTATTTAACATCTTTTGATACGTATCTTTTTCCACAAATTTTCCGTCCATAACATCAATATGGAAATAATCTGTTTTGGCTACCTCTAGTCCAAAAAAAGTTTTTGACTCCTCTCCCTCTTTAACTGATAATATAGATGTTGAAACTTCTACCATTTCTTCTTTTCCTCCCTTTCTTTCAATTGTTGATCGATTTTACAAAATCTTTCATATCTTGCTAAATCAATTTCTCCTTTTTGAATTGCCTTTTTAATGCCACAGTTTTCCTCTTTAATATGAGTACAACCCACGAATTCACAATCGGAAACTTTATCTTTAAACTCTACAAAATAATTTGCTAACTCTTTGCTTTCAATCTCTTCAATCGAAAATGTTGAAAATCCAGGTGTATCTGCAATATAAGTATCCTCATCAATCTGATATAATTTAATCGAAGTTGTCGTATTTTTTCCTCTTTTATTTCTTTGACTAATCTCCCCTTCTTCTGTCATATCTTGCTTAAAAATTCCATTAATTAGAGTAGACTTCCCTACACCAGAATTACCTGAAAAAGCATTGATATGATTCTTTAATTTGTTTTTTAGCTCATCGATTCCCTTTTGGTTCTTAGCCTCCGTCTCTACTACGCTATAACCTATCTTTTCATATACATTTTTAATTTCCTTAAATTCCTCTTTATCATCTAAATCCGTTTTATTTAATACGATTAACGATTTTATTCCCAAAAACTCAGCAAAAGCTAATTGTTTATCTAACATTAATAAATCAGGCTTTGGATCTTTGCTAGAAACAACAAACACACTTTGTGTTATATTAGCAAGCTTTGGTCTTTTCACATAAACATTTCGATCTAATATGTTATCAATCACTGCTTTCTGATTTTCTTCATCTGTCACTTCAAATGTAACAAAATCGCCCACAACAGGAGATATCTCTTCTTTCTTAAACTTCCCCCTTGCTGTTGCTTCATAGATTTTGTCCCCACTGGTTCCGGGATAAAGTGGGGAAACCGCTGGGATAAAGTGGAGAAACTTGGCTTGTTTGGGGACATTGGGATATATCTTATATAAATTGGCAATATTTTCTATGATAATTCCTTGCATTCTTCCTCCTTTAAATTTCCAGAATATATTTCTATGATACAAGCTTTTCCTACAACAAAACAAAAGCGACATAGTTAAAAACTCTTAAATTTTTAGAGAATTTACATGTCGCAATTAAATGTGGGCTAAACTCTACACTTTAAGTTTTATAGAATATTAATCAGCTCACTATTGTTAAAAATTAATTGACTTATCATTATTAAAGTTCACTGTTTTCGTTCTCGTCCAACTTCCACCATTTGAATCCGTAATCGTAAGTGATAAATCCATAGAACCTTTTCCACTAATTGTTGCTGATTTATTTTTTGTATTTTTATCAACTCCTGAATCAGAATATAACGTTGTATTTCCAGATTTCAAGACAATACTTACTGTCTTAGGTGTTGTTGTTGATGTTTGTGCTGCGTTGTTTGTATTATTAGCAATATTGGTTGTGGTCTTTTCTGTATATCCTCCTGTTATTGTTTTTACATCGATATTTACTGTCATAGTTTTGGCTTCCTCAAAGCTATTTACTGTTATGCTAATACTACTTCCTTTTTCTACTGACTTTCCAGCGTCTAAACTTTGATTTAATACCACACCTTTAGCTTTTGAGCTATCTTCTGAATTGGTTACACTTACCACAAATCCTTGTGCTTCTAATGTACTTTTAGCATCTGCTTGCGTTTTTCCTATAACATCTGGCACATTTGCTTTTTCTACTCCTGTACTAATATGAATCATAACCGTATCTCCTGCAAAGACTTCTGTATTTGCATCTGTGTCTTGACTAATAACATATCCTTCTTTTACGGTTTTGCTATTTTCTTCCATAACTTCTGCTTTTAGTTTAGCTTCTTCAATCAGTTTAATTGCTTCCTCTTTTTCTTTTCCTTTTACATTTGGTACGGTTGCCTTTTCTTGCCCTTTACTAATAATAACACTTATTGTACTTCCTTCTTTTACTTTATTAAATCTTTCCATATAAGTTGGATCTTGTGAAATAACATGCCCTTCTGGTACTTCTTTATTGTATTCTTCCTTTTCTACTTCAAATACCAGTTTAGCATTTTCTATTTCTTTCTGAGCCTCCTCTTTTGATAGACCAACTACATTCGGCATTTCCACTTCAGCAGGGTTGGTCACATTTAATACAGCTAGTGTTCCTCCTAAACTGACAGAAAATAACAAAATTAATCCTATGAATAAACTAAGTATTTTATGTTTTTTTACAAACTGCTTAAATTTCCCTTCTCTTTTTTCTTTTTTGCTTCTGCTATTTTGTTTATCCTCTATATCTCCATACATCTCTGTATGAATTACTTGCGTTCTAGCGGTGGCATCATATTCTATTTCTTCTACAAAATCTCCATCTGGATTTTTTAATGATTGTTTCAAATCCTCTAACATTTCAGATGCTGATTGGTATCTTAATGTTGCATCTTTTTGTAAGGCTTTCATAATTATTTTATTAATAGCCACTGGTACATTGGGATTGCTCTCAATTGGTTCTTCTGGTTCTTCTTGCATATGTTTCAAAGCTACTGATACTGGAGTATCTGCATCAAATGGAACTTTACCTGTTACCATTTCATACATCACAACACCTAATGAATATAAGTCTGATTTAGCATCTGTAAACCCACCTCTAGCGTGTTCTGGTGAAAAATAATGAACCGAACCGATTGTTGTTCCAAATGCTGTAATCGTTGAATTAGATACTGCTTTTGCAATTCCAAAATCCGTTACTTTGGCAACTCCATCTTCTGTAATGATAATATTATGTGGTTTAATATCTCTATGTACAATATTATTTCTATGGGCTGTTTCTAAGGCAGAAGCAATCTGGATCGCCACATTTACTGACCATTTCCAAGGTAATGGACCTTTTTCCTCTATGATAATTTCTTTTAGTGTTTTTCCTTGAATTAATTCCATTACAATATAATATAGATTTCCTTCTACTCCTACATCATAAATAGAAACAATATTAGCATGCGTTAATCTTGCTGCTGACTGTGCCTCTGCTTCAAATCTTTTAATAAATTCCTCATCGGTTGTGAATTCATCCCTTAATATTTTAACTGCTACATCTCTTTTTAAAACTTTATCCATAGCTTTGTAAACTGTAGACATTCCGCCATTTCCGATTTTCTCGACTAATTCATATCGACTTCCTAATAGCTTTCCCTCTAAACTCATATTTATCTCTCCTTAAAATACGTTTCCTTGTAGACTGTCTATATATTTTTTATGATGACAACTGTTATGTTATCATATCCGCCATTCTTATTAGCTATTTCTACTAATTCCTTTGGTGCTTGTGCTATATCTCTTTTGGCTAATTGGAAGATTTCTTCTTGTGGTACCATATTCGTTAAACCATCTGATCCCATTACAAGAATATCATCCTTTAGAAATCCTTTTACCATAACATCAGGCTCAACAAATGCATTACACCCTAGTGCCTTCATTAACATATTTTTTTGTGGATGATGCACTGCTTCCTCTGGTGTAATCGTTCCATCTTTCACTAATTTTTGAACATAGCTATGGTCTTGCGTCAGCTTTCTCATAAACTCTTTTCGAATTCTATAAATTCTGCTATCTCCTACATGTCCAATAAAAGCCCTGTTATTATATATTAAACAAATCTCTAAAGTAGTACCCATTCCTTCTAATTCTTTGCTTTCTTTTGATTTTTCATATACTACCATATTAGCATATTCCATACTACTGGCAACTAATTGAATAATACTATCTTTATCTTTATTTATTTCTTTAAAATTGTTCTCAATATATTTTTTTGCTGTTTCAATTGCTAATTCACTTGCAATTTCTCCTCCATTGTAACCTCCCATTCCGTCTGCAAGCATATATAGCTGTACTTCATTTAGTGAATCAGATATATAATAATAATCTTGGTTATTCTCTCTTACTCTCCCTATATCTGATTTTGCATAAGCCTTTATCATTTTTTCACCTCATTTTCCTGATGTTTTTCCTATTTATAATTTCTCTGTCTATTTTATATCATAAGTTCTTTTTTTTTGCAAGTGTGCAATGATAATGATTTTGGGAACATGATTTTGGGGACGGAGGAAAAAATCATGATGCATTTCATATATTATTTTCTTCTATGTTAATCTATATTATTTTTTGTCTCAAAACTATGAGGTAGAGCCTCTATGGATAACTACCTCGGTCTGCAAAATAATATAGATTATCCAGAACAAATCGGAAAGCCTTAAAATTAGCATAACTTTAACTTTTTTCTTTGGCTTTCCGTTAATTTGTTCGTGTGCCAAATTTATGAAATAAATTTGTGTACAAAGTGTTTTATATATTAGAAAGTCGTATGACTTTCCTAATATATAAAAAAGAGTTTTAAGAATTTCTATGCAATGGTAATTGCTTAGAAATTCTAAGAAACTCCATATTTATCTTGTACGGAAAGTTCTCCCACTGGGAGAACTTTCCTACAATATAAAAAATTCTCGTCAATCGCTCGGGGCGTTCACTCATTCCTTAAATTTTTATTGATATATTCTTTTTATTTGAATTGCCTGACCTGTGAATAGTTACAGAAATTTGCAAAAAAGTCGAAACTTAAATTTCCAAAATCATTGACGTTTCTATAAATTGCTTGTATAATAGTGCTATCAATTATTTAGGAGATTTATGATGTATCCCAATTTTTTAGAAAAATTAGAATTTTATAAAATCATAGAAATGGTAAGCGATTTTTGTGTTACAAGCCAAGGAAAGCAACTTGCTAATAAATTAATGCCTAGTAACCAAATAGCAGAAGTTGAACAACTTTTACAAGAAACACGGTGAAGCTGTTAATTTGTCATATCGTAATACATGTCCTTGTTTTTCTGAAATTGCCACTATTACCATAGAATTGAAAAAATTAGAAAGCAATCACCCTTTATCTGCTAAATCTTTATTAAATCTTGCTCATATCTTTCAATTATCACAAGAATTAAAAGATTATTTTAATAAAGACTTTTTAGATGTATCAGAATATCCTATTTTAGCCAATTTGTTTGCAGAACTATATGCTAATAGAAGTGTATCTGATAAAATATTTCAATGTATCTTGGATGAAAATACAATAGATGACAAGGCTTCTAAAACTTTGCAATCGATTCGAAAAAAGCAAAAAAAATTAGAACAAGACATTCGAATGAAATTAAATGACATGATTCATTCTTCTACTTATTCTAAGTATATGCAAGAAAATATTGTTACCCTTCGAAATAACCGATTTGTGATTCCTGTAAAAGAAGAATATCGTTCACAAATAAAGGGCTTTATCCATGATATTTCAAATGCTGGTTCTACCGTTTTTATTGAGCCCATTTCTGTTTTTGAAATGAACAATGAATTAAATGGTCTGAAAAAAGAAGAAGAATTAGAAATCGAAAAAATCTTGCAAGAATTAACAAAGTTATTTTATCCTTATGCAAAAGAATTGGAACTAGATGTTACTTTAATTGGTAAATTAGACTTTATTTTTGCCAAAGCAAAATTTTCAAAATCGATGCAAGCTACTACCCCCATTATTAATCGTAAAAAAGAAATTCACTTAAAAAATGCTAGACATCCTTTTATTGAAAAAGATAAAGTAGTTCCTATTTCTGTGGATTTAGGAGATACCTTTTCTATCTTATTAATCACAGGTCCTAACACAGGTGGCAAAACGGTTGCTTTAAAAACGGTTGGACTTTTAACTTGTATGGCATGTAGTGGTCTTAACATTCCTTGTGACCAAAATTCTAGCATTTATGTTTTTGACCATATTTTTGCTGACATTGGGGATGACCAAAGTATTCTTGATTCTTTGAGTACCTTCTCCTCTCATATGCTTAATATGGTAGAAATAACCAAACAAGCTACTGAAAATTCCTTGATTTTAGTAGATGAATTAGGTTCTGGTACTGACCCTTTAGAAGGTGCTAATCTTGCCATTAGTATATTAGACTATTTCAAAGTAATGGGAAGCTTAACAATTGCTACGACTCATTACCAAGAATTAAAACAATATGCTTTGGTAACCGATGGTTTTGAAAATGCCTCTGTTGAATTTGACCTTTCTACGTTAAGTCCTACTTATAAGTTATTAGTTGGTATCCCAGGTAAAAGTAATGCCTTTGAAATTAGTAGAAAATTAGGACTTGATGAAGCCATTATTAAAAAGGCCCAATCTTTTATGACATCGAATCAAATTGATATAGAGAATTTATTAAAAAACATTTATGATGATAAATCTTTGATAGAAAAAGAAAAATCTCAAATTTCGCAAGAACTAGCACGTGTTTCTACTTTAAGAAAATCGTTAGAAAAAGAAAAGGAAGCCATAAAACAACAACAACAAAATTTAATTCATCAGGCTAAACTAGACGCTAGAAATATTTTATTACAAGCAAAAGAAGATGCCAATGAAATCATAAAACAAATGTCTTCTTCCTCTAATAGAAAAGATTTAGAAAACGCTAGAAATACGTTAAATGCTAAGATTAAAGATATTCGTTTAACCGATACTACTAATGAGCATAACAGTAATTTAGTTGATGTTAAAAACACTTTAGAAGCAAAAGATATTAAACCCAATATGGAAGTTTTTGTGACCAATTTAGGGCAAAATGGTATAGTACTTTCTCATGTTTCGAAATCAAATGAAGTTCAAGTACAAGTTGGAAACTTAAAAATGAATATTTCTATTAAACACCTAACCTTACCTGATAAAACAAATAAAAGCACTTCTTCCTTAGCTACCAATAATGCTAAAGTTTCTCATCATATTTCAAAAACAAGAATGATAAAATCAGAAATAAATGTGATGGGATTAAATGTGGAAGAATCCATTTTTGTGGTTGATAAATTTTTAGATGACGCTTCTCTTGGCAAACTTCAAACCGTTAGAATTGTTCATGGTAAGGGGACTGGAAA
The DNA here is from genome assembly GCA_947571515.1 of uncultured Clostridium sp. Lineage (GTDB taxonomy): Bacteria > Bacillota > Clostridia > TANB77 > CAG-508 > CAG-269. The sequence continues at coordinate 10,227 of CANOYI010000049.1, forward strand.
ATTAAGAAATCGGCATTCATCATTTTTTAAAAAGTCATCCTCATGTTAAATCTTTCCGTTTAGGAACTTTCGGTGAAGGAGAAACTGGTGTTACTGTTGTAGAATTAAAATAATTAGACATATTTTTCAACTACCACAACCGTTCTCCCGCTTCTCGTTGTGCCTGCAAATTCTTTTATCACAAACCTGCCTTTGCCTCTGATGGTAATCACATCATTTAATTTTAATTGTTTAGAAGCCTTTGTCTCATTTTGTCCATTCACAAAAACCCTCTCTTGGTCAATAATTTCAGAAGCTTTACTTCTGGAAGTTCTTGCTAAATCCGATACAAAATTATCCAACCTTAAAGAAGGAACAATAATTTTTACTTGCTCTATGCATACTTCTTTTTGCCTCAATTTTGAAATTTCTTCTATGGTAACATAGCTATTTTCAAATCTTGTTAAGGATGGTAATTGCTGTTTTAAGATATCTGCAAACTCTTCCAATGTAATAATATCTGCCCCTTGCTCATAAACGATAATGTCCCCCACTTTTTCTCTTTTTAATCCTAGTTTAACAATTCCCCCTAAATAATTTCTGTGCAAATACTTTCCTTGTTCTTCTTCTGATAGCTGAATTCTTACTATTTTTACCATTTTATCATAATTTTTTTCAAGCATCTTTTCATCGTATTTTTCTGGATAAATGATTAAAATCTTTCTTTCTGCTTCTGCATATCCTCCATACAACTGAAAATTTTTAAATTTCAGTTTTCGTAAAAAATTTTCTACTAAAGATACTTGATACATATCTAAAAAATCAGTATATTCTATTTTTTCTCTTACCTTTGAAAATTCTATTTTATCTAATACTTGTGATAAACACATCTTATCTTCTTGCTTCTTGTAATCCCTTAATAATTGCTGTTTGTCCATTCTTTACCTGTTTCCTTTCTTCCTTGAATTCTTCCCTAAAATCGCTTACAATTGCCTCTTCATCCACTTCATAAATCTTTTCTAATTCCTCTACACTTCCATGTTCAATATACTTATCAGGATAAGCATAATTTTTTATTTTTATTCCTTGTAGCTTTTCTTCTTGTATGATCTCTTGTACCGCTGTAGCTAGTCCATTCACAATCGTTCCATCTTCTATTGTTATGACATTTTTGGTTTTTTCAATAGACTGTTTGATTGTTTTTTTATCCATTGGTTTTAAAAATCTAGTATTGATAACTTCTACTAATACATCTTTTTGTTCTTTTTCAATTGTTTCTGCCACTTTCATGGCTCTTGCCACTGTTTTTCCAATCGCTATAATCGTTAAATCTTTTCCTTCTTTTAGCATTTCAGCTTTTCCTAAATTTAATTTTTCCTGTTGTTTCATTTTATATTCATCTTCTCCACCTCTTGGGTATCGAATCACAACTGGTTTATTTAAATCAATAGCTAATTCTAACATTTCTTCCAATTCTTTAAAATCCTTTGGTGCCATAATCGTTAAGTTAGGAACTAATCGAAAAAAGGACATATCTAATGTTCCTTGATGAGTTTCTCCATCTGCTCCTACTACTCCTGCCCTGTCTACACACATCACAACTGGTAAGTCTTGCATTGCCACATCATGAATTACTTGATCATAAGCTCTTTGATAAAAAGATGCATAAATTGGCACAACCGGTATGGTTCCTTCTTTTGCCATACCAGCAGCTACTCCAATCGCATGTTGCTCTGCAATTCCAATATCAAAAAATCTATCTGGAAACTCTTTTGCAAATTCAGTAAGCCCTGTTCCATCTTTCATAGACGCTGTAATCGCAACAATTTTATCATTTTTTCTCGCTAACTCTACTAATTTCTCTCCGAATACTTTTGAATAATCTTTTTTCTTTTCTTTTTTACTCTCTCCTGTTTCTAAATCAAAAGGTCCAGTAGCATGAAATTTATCTGGATTTTGCTCTGCCATAGGATAACCTTTTCCTTTTTTGGTCAAAACATGAAGTAATACTGGTTCATTTAATCGTTTACTAATCTTTAACATTCTTTCTAATTCTGCTATATCATGTCCATCTACTGGCCCTAAATAGCGAAAACCAATGTCTTCAAAAAACATTTTTGGAATCACCAATTGTTTAATACTTCTCTTTACTCGTATTACGATTTTTACAATTGTTTTTCCAATTTTAGGAATTTTTAAAATTATCTTTTTTACCGCATCACTGGATTTATTGTACGACCTTTTTGTTCTCAATTTACTAAGTAGCATACTCATGCCACCAATATTTTTAGAAATACTCATTTCGTTGTCATTTAAGATAACTGTCATTTTTGTCTTACTCCAGCCTGTATCGTTAAGTGCTTCTAAAGCCATTCCTCCTGTTAAGGCACCATCTCCTATAACAGCTAATACAGAGTTGTCTTCTCCTTTGATATCTCTTGCTCTTGCCATGCCAAGAGCAGCAGAAATAGAAGTACTACTATGACCTGTATTAAAACAATCGGCATCTGATTCTTTGCTTTTCGGAAAACCTGCAATGCCATCTAATTTTCTTAACGTTTTCAATTCTTCTCTTCTACCTGTTATGATTTTGTGTACATAGGTTTGATGTCCTACATCCCATACAATTTTGTCTTTTGGCACATTAAATACACTATGCAGAGCAATGGTTAATTCTACGACACCTAAGTTAGAGGCTAGATGCCCTCCATTTTCTGATACGATTTCTAGTATGTATTTTCTCATTTCTTCTGCTAATTGTTTCTTTTGTTCTATATTTAAATTTTTTACATCTTTTGGCGAGTTTATTTTTTCTAACATCCTTGTCACCTATTTTTTTATTTTTTGGTAGCCTTATTATATCATGTTTTTTTGCTTTTTCAACCTCTGTTATCTTTCAAGTTTCGACTTTTGGCAATTGAGGGTTGTAATATATCATTTTTGCACACTGCGTAAGCGACCAGCTACTGCATACTGCCACTGTAACAAGCAAAGCTTTA
>CANOYI010000050.1 GCA_947571515.1 uncultured Clostridium sp.
AGCCTACTTTTTTATTTAAACTTTCATGTACAAGACTAGAACAAATTGAATCTGTATCTGGGTTTTTGTGTCCGAATATTAAAACTTCTTTTTCCATTTTTTACTTCCTTTCCTACTTGATTTCTTTTTTCATTTAAACAATATAAAAAGAAATTATATTTTTTAAATTATATAATTTCTTCTTTCTGTTGTCAATATTTAAATTATTTCTCAATATTCTTCACAATTTCTTCTAAATCCTCTTTTGAAAATTCATATTTTTGATTACAAAAATGACATACTAACTCTGCTTGCCCATCTGTTTCAATCATATCTTGTAATTCTTCTTTTCCAATTGTTGCTAATCCATCTGCCATATGCTCTTTTGAACAATCACATTCATAAATTGGTATGATATTTTCTTCTATGATTTCAACATTTTTGTCTCCTGCTATTTTTTGTGCTATTTCCTGCAAGGACAACTCATTATCTAACATCTTTGACATAGCTCCTGCTTGAAATATGGCTTTTTCCACTTTTGAGATTTCTTCTTCAGTAGCATCTGGCATAGGATTAATTAAATATCCTCCTGCTGATTTTACTCCATTTTTATCAACCAATACCCCTAATGCCACAGCTGAATTTCTTTGTTCTGAATTGACAAAATAATTAGCAAAATCATCTGCAATCTCTCCTGATGTTAGTGGCGAAATTCCTATATATGGATCTTTTAGCCCGATATCTTTAATGACATTGATGTATCCTTCGTACCCAACTGCTCCACCTACATCTAACTTTCCAAATTCATTTAATGGCATATCTATTTGTGGATTTGCTACATATCCTTTTACTTTTGGAAAGTTATTAGTCGTCGCTGCCATCATTTCAATTGGACCATTTCCTTTGATTTGTACTGTTAATTTGTCTTTTGTACTTTTCATTTCTGCTCCCATAATGGCTGTTATAGTTAGCATTCTCCCAAATGCTGCTGTTACAACTGGACTTAGGTCATGCGTTTTTCTTGCTTTTTCTACTAATTTAGTTGTGTCTGCACATATGACTGATATTTTTTGGTTGTGTGCTAGAAATTTTATGATCTGGTCTGGCATACTATTCTCCTTTTACTTATTATATTTTAATGATTTTTAATTTTTTGATTAATCATATAAAAAATCAAGTAATATAATTCTATTTTTTCAATTTAATATATTACTTGAATTCTCTTTTACTATGTTTTTTCTATCAAATCACATCCCAAGTTAATATTGTATCTTCTTCTAAATCTTTTAATACTTTTCTACCAACTACAATATCCATATACTGTGGAGAAATACCTGTTCCTGGTCTCTTGGGCATCAAATCCTCTTTTGCTATTATTTCTCCTGCTTTCATACTTCTTGTTAATACTAAAGATCTTCTAGCTTCTCTTCTAGGAACTATTTCACAATCTAGAACTGTTTTTTCTGGTGAACCTAAAACCTTATCTATCCATCTAAAATTTGCAATTGCCTTTTTAAAATCTTCTGGATCACCTGAATGATAATGATCATTTCCTGGTAAAGTCTTATCTAATGTAAAATGTTTTTCTATAACATCTGCTCCTAATAAATATGCAGTAGCTAATGTCATCATTGTTTCATCAGGTGCAACATGGTCACTAAAACCAATCTTTACATCTGGAAAATCCTTCTTCAAGGTTTCTATAATTCTTAGATTTGCATTAGAAGGATCTGTTGGATAAGATAGGACACAATGAAATATTACAATATCTTTACATCCAACTTCTTTAAGTGCTCTAACTGCTTCATCTACTTCTGATAAATAAGATGCTCCTAAAGACATACATACTGGTTTTCCTTTTGCTCCAATGTATTTAATAAATGGTATATTAGATAAATCTGAAGATGAAATTTTGTAAAAATCCACCATATCATATAAATAATCTGCTGATGCATAATCAAAAGGAGTTGATATAAAATGCATTCCTTTTGAATGTGTATAATCACATAATTCTTTATATTCCTTTTCTCCAAAACTATCATATTTTAGAAATAATTCATATTGAGTTTTTGTTGCTTCTTTTGATGTATCCCAATATGCTGGTGATTTTTTCGAAACAATTGTATTGGCTTTATATGATTGAAATTTTGCACAATCAATTCCTGCTTCTGCTGCTTTGTCAATATATAATTTTGCTGCTTCCAATGGTGAAATATTCATTTGTTTAGCAGTATCATAGAAATTCACTCCCATTTCTGCTATTAAATATGGTTTATTCATCATTAATTACCTCCTCTATATTATAAATTATTAATTAAACCCATTACTCTTTTTCTTCCATTTCGTAAATCATGACTTAATAAAAGTCTATGATACTGTTCTCTTCCTTCCTTACTCATAGTTAAAAACATTTTTAAATTCATTTCAATAATTTCATCTACTGGATTTAAGCCAATATAATCAAAACCATTCTCATTGCTAATAAACCCATGTTTTTCTTCCCTTTTGTTTTGTGCCATTACTATAGATGGAATTCCCAACATTGCCAATTCATAGCCTGTTCTTCCTCTTGAAGTAACTGCCACATCACATTGTGACATTAGTTCTGGCATATTAGAAATATCGTATACTACTTCAATATTGGAATAATTATTATATTCTAATAATTTATCTATGTTATGCTTTGCTCTACCTAAAACAACAATAAATTTATACTTTGAATATTCTTCTTTGGAAATAATATTCAAAAGTCTATCAGAATAATTTTGTGGATCTGCACCTCCAAAGGTAATAAATACTTTCTCTACTTTCTTTTTTATTGTAATAGGATTATAAAACATAAAAGTCTTCCCCGCAATATAATACTTTTCTCCTGAATATACTTGCTTAAATTCACTATCATTGTATAATGCATTAATTACTAAGTCTGCCTTATGTATTCCTTCACCATCATCCTCAATATTTATTATTTTTGCATGTGGTAAGACACTTCTAAGTCCTATCATATAATCAATTGATGTTGTTAAAATATCATTAATAAAAATGTTATAATCCTTCTTCTTACATTTTGCAAATAAATCTGCAATTCCATTAACTGCAATCAAATTATGATATGTCTTTCCAAATATTTCTTTCTCAGTTTGATTCTTATCATAATATATATCTGGCTTTGTATAAAACTCATCTGCAATTTCTAGAGCTCTATAGATATGTCCCATTCCCCTTTTATTATTCCCATTTACATATATCGCTACTTTTTGAGTTTGCATAGAAACTGCTACACTTTGTAAATCTGTAAAAGTTTCTATATCTTGTCCCTCTTCTCGAGAAATTTCATAAATATCTACTTTTTTTCCTATTCTATTATTTTCCGTAATCACATCACTTTTAGAAATCATAAATGCTCCTGTTTCTATATAATGAGGAGGTAGATATTGCCTATTTAATCTCTCAAAATAATTAGGTACCTTTTTTCCCTCTTCTTCTCTCCATGATAAATGAGGTGAATTTATTGCAGAAATTACAGTATCTAAATTATTATCAACTGCATATTTAATTGCATTATCTAAAGTTTCCTTCTTTAAAGTTAGAGATGCTGATTGTATTGTAACTATATAATCCCATTTTTCATTTTTAGGAATAGCATCATAGACAACAGCATCTAAAGTAACATCATCTTTGCATAATTCTTTATCTATATCTTTATAACCTGCACCCATTTGATTTGCTACAATACGTATAGGTTCCGAATCTGTTGTAACAATAACCTCTGTAATATATTTAGAGTCTAATGCATTCTTTATAGCATAATAGATTAATGGCCTTCCATTTATAATTCTAATGTTTTTATTAGGAATTCCTTCTGAAAAAGCTCTAGCTGGTATAACTGCTAATATTTTCATTTCTTTTCTCCTTACATAATAACACATATACAATTGTTACAGTGTAACAACCTCTACATTTAATCATTATACTACTTTTTATGTTATTTTTCAATACTTTTCTTTGTTTTGTATGAGTTTTTTTCCCTTGACTTTTATGTTATAATTATGTTATAAATTAAAATTAATTGTTTATATTTTTCGAAAGGAGAATTGAATATGAAGAAAATTTTCTTTATTTTACGGTGCATCTTTGCATTGGCTTTGATCATTGGAGGCTCTATAGCTATAGACATAGGGCAAGGTTCAGTAGGACAAGGTTTAGAAGGTCTTCTAGTAGCTGTAGGTACATTCTCTGTATTGGGAGGTTCGTGCTTAGCCCTGTCGATCATATACGAATATGAATGGTAGTACTTACCATTCATATTTTTCTTATTCCATACTATTTTCTAATTATTATATTTAATATCTCTGTTATTCTACTGATGCATTTCAAACATATCTTTCCCCTCACCGCAAACAGGGCAAACCCAATCCTCTGGCAAATCCTCAAACGCTGTACCTGGTTTAATTCCTGCCTTTTCATTTCCGTGATTTAGGATTATAAATATATTTACACTCCACACATTCATATCTTTGCATTTCTGACTTTTCTGCCTGAAAATTCTTATAGCCCAACCCTAAAGCAACAATCACCATAAGCAAGAAAGACAAAGCCTTCCATATACCACTCTCTAGTGTTATGATAGCAAACAATCCAAAAGTCGCAGCAATTCCATATAAAATTAGAACTGCTTGTTTTTGGCTAAAACCTCGAGCCACAATCAAATGATGCAAATGTCCTTTATCTGCTTTAAAAATTGCCTTAATTGACTTTCCTCGAATCAATCTTCGAATAATCGCCCAAATCGTATCAAATATTGGTAAGCCTAATGCTAACAATGGCAATACAATAACCGCTGCTGTATAGGTTTTTGCCACTCCTAGTATCGAAATAATAGAAAGTGAAAAACCTAAAAAATTAGAACCAGTATCTCCAATAAAAGTCTTGGCTGGTGCAAAGTTAAATGGTAAAAATCCTACCAATGCACCTGCTAATGCTGTAATCAATAAAATTGAGATAAGTGGTGAACCATTTAACACAAATATAATTAATAAAGATACAGCTGAAATAACTGAAATTCCTGCTGATAATCCATCTAATCCATCAATCAAATTAATAGCATTAGTTACTCCTACAATCCAACCAATCGTCAAAATAATAGAAAATGCTTCTTTTAACTCTTCTGTTGCTAGAAAAGCTGGTGTTACTTCATCAATTCTTACCCCAAAAGCTACTACTACAATGGCTGCTAATACTTGTCCTGCTAACTTTACCATTGGTTTTATTGTCACAATATCATCCATTACGCAGAAAATTGATATCACAATAGTTCCTAGAAACATACCTAGCAATTTCATTCCATATTGCTCTGGGCCAAACAAATCAATTGTATTTTCTAAACTTTTTACAATCAGTAAATAGATAATAGCTACTAAAAATCCTAGTATAACAGCTGGTCCTCCAAACTTAGGCATGGCTTTTTTATGCATTCTTCTTTCTTCTTTTTCTATACTAACTGCTCCTACTTTTCTTGCTATTTTTATGGTATATGGTGTCGTCATAAAAGTTACGATAAAGGCTAGCAAAAAAGCAATAGCTATATCACCCCACATAAATTTTGCCTCCTATTTCATGTTTTCGTTTTCTATTTCCTCAATTATTTTTAATCTTTCTTCATGTCTTCCACCTTCGAATTCTGTAGCAAGCCATATTCTTATCATACAAATTGCCTCATTTACAGTTACATCATCTGCTCCAATTGATAACACATTACTATTATTATGCAACTTAGCATACTTAGCTGTATATTCATTATGGCAAAGTGTACATCTAATCCCTTTAAACTTATTAGCTACCATACTCATTCCAATTCCAGAACGACAAATTAGTATTCCATTTTCACATTTTTTTGATTGTACTTCTATTGCCACTTCTTTAGCAATATTAGGATAATCTACACTTTCTTCAGTCATACATCCCACATCTTTATATGGTATTTCCTTCTCTTCTAAATACTTTTTGATTTCCTCTTTTAATTTGTAACCTCCATGGTCGCTTCCAATCGCTATCATTTATATCACTCCATTCTTTAACAATATATCATAAATTATTTACCTTTACAATAATTATTTCCAATTTTACTTGCTTTTTACAAAAAAATGTGTTAGAATATCATATGTTATAGTGTAATATAGACTAAGAGGAGGTGCTTAAAAGAAATGCCAAATATTAAATCAGCTAAAAAAAGAGTTAAAGTAATTGAGAAAAAAACTTTAAGAAATAATATGATAAAGTCTGGATATAAAACAGCTGTTAAAAAGTTCGAAGAAGCTGTAGCAAATGGAAACATGGAAGAAGCTAAAGTTCTATTTTCTGAAGCTACTAGAAAAATCGACCAAGCATGTACAAAAGGTGTTATTGTTAAAAACACAGCTGCTAGAAAAAAATCTAGCTTATCAAAAAAATTAAATGCAGCTATGGCTTAAGACTAAATATAAAAATTATGCATAGTTTTTATGAAAGGAAAGAACTTCTCTAAAAGAAGTCCTTTTTTGTATGTCCCCACTGGTTCCGGGTTTAAATGGAGACATCCCCATTTAAACCCGGAACCAGTGGAGACCAGTAGGGATTTTATTCAATTTGGCAAGCATTTCCATTGTTTTTAAGTCCCTTTCATGTTACTATTAATTATGATAATAATTCTTTTGGTGAGGTGTAATATGTTTAAAAAACTATTAGATAATTTTAAAAACTTAGATAAAAAAACTTCTAAAATAATGAACTATGGATTAAAATTTTGCTTTGGTATTTGCATCGTAGCTGTATTCATCCTATTTACATATATTTGTGATTTTGCTTCCCCTTTTATTTATTACTTAGGTATTAATTTGTTTAGACTTAGCTTGATTTTCGGAATTGAGTTTATTGTTTGTGGCTTTGTAGTAGATGGCATCAAAAAACAACTAATATAAACCTAAAAAGGACTCACATTTATATTCATTTGTGAGTCTTTTCAACATTATTTATTTAATTCTTCCAAAAACATCTTATTCAACATTTGAGGATTTGCTTTTCCTTTTGTCTCTTTCATAGCCTGTCCCACTAAGAAACCTAAAGCCTTATCCTTTCCACCCTTATAATCTGCAATAGATTGTGGATTTGCCTCTAATATTTTTAGTACAACTTCTTTAATCGCACCTTCATCTGATATTTGAATCCAACCTTTTTCTTTAATAATTTCCTCTGGATCTCTTGGATTTTCAAATAATTCAGTTAACACTTTTTTACCAATACTTGAACTAATCGTTCCTTTATCAATTAATATGACTAACTTGCCTAATTGTTTGCTATCAAAAGGTATTTCAATTGGTTCCATTTCTGTTTCATTTAAAATCCTTGATATATCAGATATAATCCAGTTGTTGACTGCCTTTGGATTATTACATACCTGAATTGCTTCTTCAAATAAATCAGATAAATATTTAGAAGAAGTAATTAAATTGGCATCTTTTTCAGATAATTTATAATCTTCCAAATATCTTTGTTTTCTACTTTCTGGCAATTCTGGTAAAGTTTCTTTAATATTTTGAATATATTCTTCTGATAGTTTGATAGCTACTAAATCTGGGTCTGGGAAATATCGATAATCTTGTGCATCTTCTTTATCTCTCATCGGAAATGTTTTGCCAGATATTTCGTCCCATCTTAAAGTCTCTTGTTCTATTTTCCCGCCATCTTCAATCACATCAATTTGTCTATCTACCTCATATTCAATCGCTCTTGTAATGCTTCTAAAAGAGTTCATATTTTTCATTTCTGTACGAGTACCAAGTTTTGTATCTCCTTTTTTTCTAACAGACACATTGACATCTGCTCTTAGCGATCCTTCTTGCATTTTACAGTCAGATACTTCAATATATTCTAAAATTGACTTCAATTTTCTTAAATATTTTTCTGTTTCTTCAGAACTTCGAATATCTGGTTCAGAAACAATTTCGATTAGAGGAACGCCTGCTCTGTTTAAATCAACCAAGCTTCCTCCCCCAAACTCATCATGATTTAATTTACCAGCATCCTCCTCAATATGAATTCTCGTTAACCCAATCTTCTTTTTACCATCTTGTGTTTCAATCTCTATGTAACCATGTTCACATAGAGGTTTATCAAACTGAGATATTTGATATGCTTTTGGTAAATCTGGATAAAAATAATTTTTTCTGTCATTTTTACTATCTCTTGAAATCTCACAATTTGTTGCCAAACCCGCTTTTACTGCATATTCTACTACTTTTTCATTCAATACTGGCAATGTTCCTGGCATAGCCATACAAATTGGACAAGTTTGTGTATTTGGTTCTGCTCCAAACTTAGTTGGACAAGAACAAAATATTTTTGTATTAGTTGATAGTTCAGCATGAACTTCTAACCCTATTACTATTTCATAATCTTCTCTTGACATTTTTTCCTCCTTTTGAGACAAGGGGGACAGGTTTGAATTGTCTCATTATTTTTGTCGAATTTTGTTGTTTTTCGTCTTTGTTAGGTTTTATCTTATAACTCCTAATTCTTCGGTTTTCTACTTTTCCTACTTCGACATTTTTCGTTCTATTTTATGAGACAATTTAAACCTGTCCCTATTGTCTCATTGTCTCATTGCTCACTCTTCGCTTACAGCTAACTTAAACTCTGGTTTGTAATTGTCTCTAAATTTAATGGCTTGTTCAAAAGTGTAAGCTACATTTAATATGGTTTCTTCACAGAATTTATTTCCAATTAGTTGCATTCCAATTGGCATTCCTTCTTGATCGACACCACATGGAATAGATATTCCAGGTAATCCTGCCACATTAACTGATACGGTACAAATATCTGCCAAATACATTTCTAATGGATTATCAGATTTTGCTCCAATGTCAAAGGCAACGGTTGGTGATGTTGGTGTTAAAATTACATCATATTTTTCAAATGCTTTATTGAATTCATTCATAACTAATGTACGTACTTGTTGTGCTTTTTTGTAATACGCATCATAATATCCAGAAGACAACACATAAGTTCCTAAAATAATTCTTCTTTTTACTTCTGCACCAAAAGCCTCACTTCTTGATTTCTTATAAATTTCCTTTAGATTTTTAAATTCTGGTGTACGATAAGTGTATCGAATTCCATCAAATCTTCCTAAATTTGAACTTGCTTCTGCACAAGCAATGATATAATAAGTTGCTAAAGCATATTTAGATATATCTAATGAAAACTCTTCTATTTCAGCTCCTAATTCTTTGTATTTTTTAATTGCTTTTTGTATAGATTCTTTTACTTCTTCATTGATTCCCTCTCCAAAAAATTCTTTTGGAACTCCTATTTTTAGTCCTTTCACATCATTTTTAAGTGCCTTTGTATAATCTACTTTTGGTCTATCGGTTGATGTGGTGTCTTTTTCATCATGTCCTGCAATAATATTCAATAGCATAGCTGCATCTTCTACATCTTTTGTAATTGGTCCAATTTGATCTAATGATGAAGCAAACGCTACTAGTCCATATCTAGATACTAATCCATAGGTTGGTTTTAAACCAACTACTCCACAAAAGCTAGATGGCTGTCTAATAGACCCTCCTGTATCAGAACCTAAAGCCCATGGAACTAATTCTGCTGCTACAGCTGCTGCACTTCCTCCTGATGAACCTCCTGGTACTTTATTTAGATTCCATGGATTTTTTGTTTTCTTAAAATAAGAATATTCTGTTGAGCCTCCCATCGCAAATTCATCCATGTTTAGCTTTCCTAAATTTATCATATTTTCGTTATTTAATTTCTCAATAACAGTAGCATCATAGGGTGCTACAAAATTTTCTAACATTTTCGAACTACAAGTTGTTTTTATTCCTTTTGTACACATATTGTCTTTAATTCCAATTGGAATTCCAGCTAATTTCCCTTTAATTTCACCTTTCTCTATTTTATTCTGAATGTCTTTTGCTTGCTCCATCGCTTCTTCTGTCAATAGCGTTACAAAGGCTTGTACATCATTTTCTTTTTCCTTAATTCTATCGATATATGCTTTTGTTATATCTGTGATAGTTAATTCTTTGTTTTTTAATTTTTCTTGCAATTCATGTACTGTTAATTCTGTAATATTCATCTATTTTCCTCCTTAAATTTAGTAATTTATTAATATAGATGTAAATTAGTTTATTACCTTTGGTATTTTAAACATATTTTGTTCTTTTTCTACTGCATTTTGTAATAAACTCTCATGATCTTCAAATACTTTTATTTCATCTTTTCTAAATACATTTTTTGCTTCATTACTTCCAATGGTTATATCTAAATTCTCTACTGGTGCATTATTTACTATATTAGCAAAATTCAAAATGTCTTGTAAGTGCAATATATAAGTATCAATTTCATTTTCTTCTAAATTTAAATGTGCTAAATTAGCAATGTGTAGAATTTCTTCCTTACTTACTTTCATAATCTTCCTTCTTTCCTAATCTCAATATGTTTCTTATTATATACTTTTTTTACCAAAAAAACAAGCCTAAAATGGCTTGTTTTCTTATTTTTGTAATTATTTTAATTCTACAACTGCTCCAACTTCAGCGAATTTAGCTTTTAATTCTTCAGCTTCTTCCTTAGCTACACCTTCTTTAACTGTTTTTGGTGCTCCATCTACTAACTCTTTTGCTTCTTTTAATCCTAATCCTGTAGCATCTCTAACTACTTTGATGACTTTAATTTTTTGATCTCCTGCTTCGCTAAGTACCACATCAAATGATGATTTTTCTTCAGCAGTTCCTCCTGCTACTGCTCCTCCTGCTGCTGGTGCAGCTGCTGCTACAGCAGATACTCCATATTTTTCTTCAATAGCTTTAACTAAGTCTGCTAATTCAACAACTGTTAAGCTATCTATTTCTTCGATTAATTTTTCTATTTTTTCCATTCTAATTCACATTCCTTTCTTATCTTAAGGCCTAAATTTAGTTTGCATTTTTCAAACTAAAGCCTTTCTCTTTCAGTGATCTAAGCTCACCACTCTACTTTGATATTTTATTTTTAAAGCTTATGCTTCTTCCGTTGTTCCAGCTTCTGGTTCTGCCTTTGCTTCTTCCGCAACTGCTGGTTCTTCTGCTGGTACTGAAACAGTTACTTTTTCGCCAGCTTCTTCTTTTTGAATTCTTACTTGATCAAGTGCAACTGCAACTTTTGAAATATTTCCAAGTAATGCACCTGCAAGCATTGATAATAATGTTTCTCTTGATGGTAATTTTGCTAATGTAATAATTTCTTCTGCTGTCATTACTTTTCCATCAATTACTCCACCTTTGATTGTGTAATAGTCATTATCTTTGCTAAATTTGTAGATTACTTTAGATGGTTCTAAATAATCTTCTGAACTCATAACAACTGCTGTTGGTCCTTCCAATTTTTCTTCTAAACCTTTTATTCCACATTCAGCTAATGCTCTTTTTGTAATGTTATTCTTTATAATTGTGTATTTAGCTCCTGCATTTCTCAAATCTTTTCTTAAAGTTGTATCATCTGTTACATTGATTCCTCTGTAATCTGTTAAAAGTATTAATTTAGCTTCTTTCATTTGTTCTGCTAATTTACTTACTTCTTCTTTCTTTTGATTTAGTATTTTTTCACTTGCCATTTATTCTTTTCACCTCCTAAATAGTTGTTTATTTATAAAAAAATTAAAAACACTCTTTTCCTCCGAGGATACAAAGAGTGCCTATTACACTTTTTATTTACCTCGGTAGGGCTTAAGTCTTTGTGCCTACTGTCTTTGGCTTCTTTATTATTTGTCAGGGGACACACCTTACCCTTACGTATATCCACTTGGTCAAGGAATGTCCCCTACCCTTATGAACTAGTGTTTACCCTATTTAAATTTTACTTTTGATTGATGTAAATTCCAGGTCCCATTGTTGTTGTGATTGCTACACTTTTGATATATTGACCTTTTGCTGCTACTGGTTTTGCTTTTATAATAGCATCCATAATTGTTTCATAGTTTTCTAATAATTTATCAGTTCCAAAAGAAACTTTTCCAAATCCTAAATGAATGATATTTGTTTTATCTAAACGATATTCTACCTTACCAGATTTAATTTCATTAATTGCTTTTGTTACATCCATAGTAACAGTTCCTGATTTAGGGTTTGGCATTAATCCTTTTGGTCCTAATACTTTACCTAATCTTCCTACAACACCCATCATATCTGGCGTTGCAACTACAACATCGTAATCAAACCAGTTATCATTCTGAATTTTTGGTATTAATTCTTCTGCTCCCACAAAGTCAGCTCCTGCTTTTTCAGCTTCTTCTGCTTTTGGTCCTTTTGCAAATACCAATACTTTTTGTGTTTTACCAGTACCATTTGGAAGTACTACTGTACCTCTAACTTGTTGATCTGCATGCTTAGAATCTACCCCTAATTTTACATGTAATTCAACTGTTTCATCAAATTTTGGTTTTGGCATTTTTTCAATTATTTCTAAAGCTTCTTTTGCTTCATATTCTCTTGTTTTATCAACTAGTTTTACGCTTTCTGCATATCTTTTTGACATTTTCATCTTTCTTTACCTCCTTTGGTTCTAACGAGCTTTTATTTTGCTCTCCCAATTAAAATTAATTTTGTTTTATTAAAATAAATCAAAATTAGTATACTGTGCATGTTCGGTAAATTTATTAAGACGAAGTCGTACATAGGTACGTCGAGTTTTAATAAATTTAGCAAACATGTGCAGGATGCTGATTTTCATTTATTTTACTCTGTAACAACAACACCCATAGACCTAGCAGTACCTTCCACCATGCTCATTGCCGTTTCAATTGTAGCAGCATTCAAATCTGGCATTTTTTGTTCAGCAATTTCTTTTACTTGTGCTTTTGTTATCTTAGCAACTTTCTCCATATTTGGCTTTCCTGAACCTTTTTGAATTTTAATTGCTTTTTTTATTAACACAGCCACTGGTGGTACTTTTGTGATAAACTCAAATGATTTATCTTTATAAACTGTAATTACTACTGGTATAATCATTCCAGGTTGATTGGCTGTTCTATCATTGAATTCTTTAACAAATTGCATGATATTAACACCACTTGATCCTAATGCTGGTCCTACTGGTGGAGCTGGTGATGCTTTTCCTGCCTCAATTTGTAATTTAATAATATTTGAAATTTCTTTTTCTGCCATTTTAATGGCACCTCCT
>CANOYI010000051.1 GCA_947571515.1 uncultured Clostridium sp.
CTCCAAACTTTAAAACAATTGTGTCCACCTTAATCACTCGCCTTTTGTAAAAATAATATAGAGAACAGACGAACAACAGGCATGGCATGAAAACTAAGCTAAAAGATCAAAATATTTTAATCCATGCCACTGTTGTTCTTTTAAGTCTGCTCTCTATATTGTATGCTTGAGAAATTTAAATGATATTTGAATTATAATTTCATTTCGATTTCTTAGCTGTAGAATTTAATTCACACATGGGATAAATTAGGCATTAAAATTTGTTAATCCGGTTTTTAAGTAACTCTCCATAAATTCATCAATTTCGCCATCCATAACAGCTTGCACATTTCCTACTTCATAATTGGTTCGATGGTCTTTCACCATAGTATAGGGACAAAAGACATAAGAGCGAATTTGACTTCCCCAAGCAATATCCATTTGAACTCCTTTTAGGTCTTCAATTTTTTCTTTTTGTTCTTTTTCTTTGAGATCTAATAATTTTGATTTTAACATTTTCATCGCCGTTTCTCGGTTTTGGATTTGAGAACGTTCCGATTGACAGGCTACAACAATATTGGTTGGTATATGTGTTATTCTGACAGCTGATGAAGTTTTGTTGATGTGTTGTCCTCCTGCTCCGTGATGCTCGATAGGTATCTACTCTTAAATCATCCGGATTGATATCTAGTTCAATATCATCTGTGATTTCTGGTAAGATTTCAACTGATGCAAAGGATGTGTGTCTTCTTCCTCCACTATCAAAAGGAGAAATTCTCACCAAACGATGTACGCCCATTTCGCATTTCATATAGCCATAGGCGTTTTCGCCTACAATTTCAAAGGTTACGCTTTTTAGCCCTGCCTCTTCCCCTTCTAAATAATCCAATTCTTTTACTTCATACTTGTTTTTATTGGCCCATCTGGTATACATTCGATATAACATTTCTGCCCAGTCTTGTGATTCAGTTCCTCCTGCTCCAGGATGAATCGTAACAATGGCATTATTGCTATCATATTTCCCAGATAGAAATGTAGTGATTTCAAATTTTTCGATTTCTTTTTGTAATTTGTTGGTATTTTTTAAAATGTCTTTTGCTATTTCTTCATCAGGCTCTACTTCGACTAATTCTGTTAATTCTTGTAAATTGATGATTTCACTTGCTAGCCTTTTATATTCATTTGTTTTACTTTTTATGCTCTTAATTTCGGCTAATACTTTACTGGAATTTTTACTATCATTCCAGAAGTTCTCTTCCATTGTCTTCTTTTCTAATTCTTGTAATTGCTTTTCTAACCCAGCTATGTCAAAGAGATTCACCCAATTCTTTCGTTTTTTCTTTTAGCTGTTGAAGTAGTCTTGTGTTTTCTTCTAATTCTAACATGTTATCACTCTCCTTGGCTTTTATCATATCTTATTTTTTCTTTTTATACAATAGTTTTTAGTATAAAAAATTAGTTATTTCTTTTTATTCTATACTGTAAATTCTATTGAATTTTATGTGAATTTATAGTATACTAAAAAAGTTAACAATTATTTTAACTTCTATTATGTAATATAATTGAAGTTAACTACACATTGAAAATCACATAACAAGGAGGTATAAAAATGGCTAGAAGAAGGATTGAGGGATTCTGGACCTGCAGTTATTGCGGTGCAAAAG
Organism: uncultured Clostridium sp.; assembly: GCA_947571515.1. Lineage (GTDB taxonomy): Bacteria > Bacillota > Clostridia > TANB77 > CAG-508 > CAG-269. Next base: position 1,644 of record CANOYI010000051.1, read on the forward strand.
GCATTGGAGGTCTTACAAAAACATGTCCCAATTGTGGAAATCCACAAGCAAAAGGATTAAAGTTCGAGGTAAAAGGCGGTTCAAAAAAATATTTATCCCCAGAAATTGCTGAGAATTACGGCAAAGGAGCCGATTGGGTATGTGCTTATTGCGGAAGCTACAACAGATACAACGATGAAGTTTGTAGAAATTGTGCATCTGAAAAAGCTACAGCAGAAAGTGATTATTTTGGAAGAAAGGTAACATCACGGGAGTCATCATCTCCTTGTAACGAGGAAGAATCAGGTGACAATTCTCATCATGCATCTAATGATATGAACCATGAGGCAAACTATCATAATGATGATGATGAAAAAAGCGATGCTAATAACATACAAAACCCTTTTAGAAAGATTAATTGGAAGGTTGTATTTGGTATGCTAGGAGGAGCTGCTACTATTATTACAATAGTAATGTTCTTAAGTTTATGATGAAAGACAAGAAATTCGCGATTATGACCATGTAATTGATCATTATGATATTGAAGAACATAAAATTCCTAGACAAGAAATAGATCATTATGATTATAAATACCATGATAATGGCGATGGAACTTTTGATGAAGAAAAAATTCCAGTTTATACTACTGTTTATGATATCGAATATCAAAAAGTACCAGTATATAAAGATGTTCCTATTTATGATACCAAATATTATTATAAAATAGATAGATGGTGTTATGATAGAACCGAAAGTTCTTCTGGAAAGATTGATACTCCATATTGGCCAGAATTTGACTTAGGTTCTAAAGAAAAGGAAGCTGGTAGAGACGAGACATACACAATTATTAAAAGTTATCTAGTGATGACAAATTGCTGACAATGTTATCTTCTTAGAGATTTTATTTATTCTACAATAAATTTTTAGGACTATGTTTCCATAGCCCTTTTATCCGTTGGCTATTTGGCAGGTGTGCCAAATCCTGCATCTCTTCTGACCTTTTTAAGGTGTGTGGATGGCACTATTGTCCACTTCAAATAACCTACTTATATTGTACTTTTATTATACAACTTTTATTCATTTTTGTCTAGCTTTTTTCCAAATGATTTTTCCTCTATTTCTTATCGTTTGGTTCCATGTTCTTTTATTTAATTTCATTAATGTTATAATCGAATTTTTGTTATGTTCTTCATCTTGTCCTAATGCTAACTTTATAACAACCCTTCCATTCTTTCCTACATTATCAATTTGCTTTAAATATATCATTGTCTCTTCGTGTCTATTGTCTTCAATTATATAATCTGGATTTTCAATTATACTTTTTATATATGGTCGTAATTGTTTATATTCTTCCTCGTGATATAAGAGTATATGTTCATACAATCTTTCATCTGTTAAGATTACTTCTTCTGTTATCAATTTATTTTCATATACTCCTAACTTTTTTCTATCTAAATTTGTTATATATTGCAATAAATTACCTTCTTTTTTTATTTTAATTTTTAATATAATAACAAATTTCTATACTTTTTACAATACATATGCTACTTTATTTGCATAATTATTTTATATTTTTCTCGCATTTTCTATTTGCAATTGACATTCTTCTTTTAATATGCCTGTTTCAATATTTATTTCTGTGATAGATTTTTCTTTAATATCAAATATTGTTACATTAGGATTCATATCAGATTCACTTGGTGCTCCATATATAAAATTTTTTATTTTTGCCTTAATGCATGCTGACATACACATACTACAACTCCAAGCATTTGACATTATACAATATTTTGATAAATCTCTTGTATTAAGTTTTTTACATGCTTCTGAAATTAAGTTTATTTCTGCGTGTAAAACAGGATTACACATTGACTTAGCAGTATTATGAGCTTTTTCTATAATGTTTCCTTTTTTATCAATCAATATTGCTGCAAATGGTGAATTTCCTTCTTTTATTGCAATATCAACTTCTTTCATTACTATTCTCATTAGATTTTCTTTTATTCCTTTACTAAAATTCATAACGTTTTCTCCTTATCATTTTTATTATTACTATAGTATCATAAAAGCAGACCATTATCAAATAATTGTCTGCTTTTGTCGATTTATTCTATTTATCTTTTAAAAACTGTCAGCAACTTAAAATTTAGGATGACAAAATGCTGACATTTGTGTATTCACTCCTGTCAGCAATTCCTTGTCATAGGCTATTTTCCACAACAATTCTTATACTTCTTACCGGCTTCCGGCATGGACAAGGATCATTTCTACCAACCTTTGGACCTTCATTGCGAACAGTTCTATCAACATCGGTTCCTATCTTAGCTCCGCCATCGACACTATGAATAGCCTCTAAAGCAGCGCCTGTAATCTTAACAGTCTCTTGTCTCTTAGCCTCTCCTCCCTGTCTGATATGCATTAATATTTTGGTAACATCTACCTTGATATCATTAATCATCTCATCGAACATATCAAAGCCTTCTAATCTGTATTGAACAACAGGATCTTTTTGACCATAAGCACGTAATCCAATACCATTTTTCAATTCATCCATACTATCAATATGGTTCATCCATTTTTCATCAACGACTTTAAGCATAACAACTCTTTCAAGCTCTCTCATTTCATCAGCACCAATTTCTTGTTCTTTTTCGGCATAAATTTGCATTGCTTTTTTCTTTAATTCTTCTGAAATGGCATCCGAATCATTTTGATTTTTCTTAATATCGTCTAACATGTCAACACCAAAAATGTTGATAATTTCAGTATTTAAAGACTCTACGTTTAGTTCAGAAGTTTCAATATTGATAAACATATCAACAATATTGTCTGCTATATATTCCATCATAGAAATGATATTATCATGGATATTTTCACCGTCCAATACTTGCCTTCTTTGTTTATAAATAATTTCTCTTTGAGCATTCATAACATCATCATATTTTAATACATTTTTACGAATACTAAAGTTTCTACCTTCTACTTTCTTTTGTGCATTTTCAACAGCATTTGAGATAATTCTTGAATCGATTGGCATATTTTCGTCTGCTCCTAAAGTATTGTAAACTCTAGTAATGGCATCTCCACCAAATATTTTCATCAAATCATCATCTAAGCCAATATAGAATTTAGATTCACCATTATCACCTTGACGTCCAGAACGTCCACGTAACTGATTATCAATTCTTCTTGATTCATGTCTTTCAGTACCAATGATTTTTAAACCACCAGCAGCTATTACTTTTTCCTTTTCTTCTTTGATTTGTTCGTCATATTTTTTCACTAAATTCCTGAAATCTTCTCTTGCTTTTAAAATTTCTTGGTTATCTGTTTCATAATAAGTATCGGCTTCTTCGATTAATTCATGAGCAACTTTATTTTTTCTCATTTCTTCTTTGGCTAAAAATTCACTATTTCCACCAAGCATAATATCAGTACCACGTCCTGCCATGTTGGTTGCTATGGTAACAGCTCCCATTTTTCCTGCTTGTGCTACAATTTCAGCTTCTTTTTCATGGTATTTAGCATTTAAAACTTCGTGCTTGATGCCTTCTTTTTTCAATAACTGGCTTAATTTTTCTGATTTTTCAATGGAAACTGTACCAACCAATACTGGTTGTCCTTTTTCATGACTTTGTTTGATACTTTCTACAATCGCTTTAAATTTAGCATTTTCATTTTTGTAAATGACATCATTTTGATCATCACGAATCATAGGTTTATTGGTTGGAATTTCGATTACGTCCAAATTGTAGATTTCCTCGAATTCTCCTTCTTCTGTCATAGCAGTACCTGTCATACCAGATAATTTGTCATACATTCTAAAGAAGTTTTGGAAGGTAATGGTTGCTAATGTTTTGGATTCATCTGCAATTTTTACATTCTCTTTGGCTTCGATCGCTTGATGTAAACCATTGTTGTATCTTCTACCATACATAATACGTCCTGTAAATTCGTCAACAATTAGTACCTCTCCATCTTTTACAATGTAGTCAATGTCTTTTTTCATGACTCCATGAGCTCGTAATGCTTGATTAACATGGTGCACTAAAGTTGAGTTTTCTAGGTCGTTGAAGTTTTCAAGTCCAAAGGTTTCTTCTGCTTTTTTGATACCTTTTTGTGTTAAAGAGGCAGATTTTGCTTTTAAGTCAACAATGTAATCATATTTTTCATTGTCTTCTGCTTGGTTAAAGTCTTTAATGTCTTCTTCTACAATCACTTTCGGTGATAGGTTTTTAACAAAGTTGTTAGCTTTTCGATATAAATCAGATGATTCATTAGCTCTACCGGATATGATAAGAGGGGTACGTGCTTCATCAATTAAAATACTATCAATTTCGTCAACAATCGCATAGTGTAATCCTCTTTGTACTAGTTGGTTTTGGTAAATAACCATATTATCTCTCAAATAGTCAAATCCAAATTCATTGTTGGTACCATAAGTTACATCTGCATTGTAAGCGTCTTGTTTTTCTTGTGGTTCCATGCCAGCGATGACTAGTCCAACAGATAGTCCTAAAAATTTATATAATTTTCCCATCCATTCACTATCTCTTTTGGCAAGATAATCGTTGACAGTAATAACATGAACTCCTTTTCCTTCTAAGGCATTTAAGTAAACTGGCAAGGTAGCTACTAAGGTTTTTCCTTCTCCTGTTTTCATTTCTGCAATTCTTCCTTGATGTAAGATGATTCCACCAATTAGTTGGACATCAAAGTGTCTCATTCCTAGTACTCTTTTAGAGGCTTCTCTTACAACTGCAAAGGCTTCTGGTAAGATATCGTCTAGTGTTTTGCCTTCTTCTAATTGCTTTTTAAAATATTGCGTTTTTCCTCTTAATTCACTATCACTTAATTTTGATATTTCTTCTTCTAATCCATTGATTTTTTCTACTAATGGCATAATTCTTTTTACTTCTTTTTCACTGTATGTTTTGAAAAATTTATTTAATATACTCATTTTGAATTCAATCCCTTCTTAACTTCGCTTTTTTACTTTGATACTATATCACTAAAATTGGTTTTTAGCAAGTATTTTTGGAAAAAATTGAAAAAACCCTTGCCCCATAAATTTCATGAGACAAGGTAAAAAATCATAGGAATGATACATACCCAAAAAAATTATCCGACTTCAATATAATCTTCTAATTTTTTTAGGCCTCTACTTCTAAATTCAATTTTCCGTATTTCATAATCTTCTTTAGGTACTTCAAAAAAATAATTGAAACTTCTGTTATATTTCCCTGAGTCATATACCACATAGATGCCATAATAGTCAAAATCAGATCGATAAAAGAAAATTCCTTTTATTGGTGGCAACAATTGATCGTATGCCTTTTGACCTTGCAAATTTATGTTGTATTCCCAATATACATTTTCGCCTCTGTAACAACCTTTCAGAAAAAATTTTTCTAAAACCTTTTTCTGAAGACTAGCTGTTATGATACAAATAATCCATAACACGCCTGAAATCGGAAATAACTTCATACCAATATTGTAAAACATATCGTAATGATTACTACTAACTGTTCCAAAGAACCTAATATAAAAGGCAAGAACAGATATACTAAAGGCAAAAAGAATATTGGTGATAAGTACAACATAAAAAATCCATCTTAATATTCGATATCCTATTACTAATTTTTTCACAAGCTTACACCCTCCTTAATTAAAAAGAATATGTTTCTACTATGATTTTTTCAAAAAAGATTATAATTGCCTTATGGGAATTTTTCGTAAGAATTTTATAAGAATTCTCTTTTATTTCACGAATATTTTTCATCTTTTCACATAAATTCAAGTAACAGTATTCTAAATAGAAAAGAGGATGATTATGTTTGTCTATAATCTAAAAATAAATGGAAGTAAAACCTTTAAATATTTCTTTATAGGAATTGTTATATTAGTTATTGTCATTGTTGGTATTGTAAGTTATAAAGTATTTAATGGAGCAAGTAATTCCCACCAGAATTCTTCTTGTCTACCCCAAAACAAAGTCACAAAATTATCAACCGCTAATTATACCAATATATTAAAGACAGTTCATGAAAATATGGATGATTATGTAGGAATTCAAATCAATTTTACAGGATATGTTTATCGTGTATTGGATTTAAAGGAAAATCAATTTGTGTTAGCAAGAGACATGATTGTTTCTTCTGATTTTCAATCTGTTGTAGTTGGCTTTTTGTGTGAGTGTGAAAATGCCAAAGATTTTGAAGACGATACTTGGGTAGAAATAACAGGAAAGATTGTTAAAAGTGATTATCATGGCAATATGCCAATTGTTAAAGTGACAGAAATGAAAAAAGTTGATAAACCAAGTGAAGAGTTTGTGTATCCGCCTGATGAAAGCTATATTCCAACAAGCGGAGTGCTTTAATTTGGAGCAATCAACCTTTTTTAATAAAGGAAGGTCGCGACACACAAAGTGTAAAAAATGATATATTACAACCCTCACTTGTAAAAAGTCGAAACTTGAATAAAATACAATATTTGACATATAATAAAATGGATGCTATAATAACATCAAGACGTCGATAAGTAGTTCTGAAATAAAAAAGACGTAAAAAGACTAGGTGCCACCAAAGCATACCTAGTCTTTTCCTTATGTCTAATCCGATAAATGTTTTACAATTAAGTAAATCAAATAAAGTTTCAACATTTTAAGTAGTTCCTTCACAAATTAGACAACCCTCCTTCCTACCTCGAGAAAGGTACATACACTATATAATATTTATTATCAATTGTAAATTTCTTCCAGAAGTCGCTTTGATTTTTTCTTTACTTTATTCGCAAAATATGATAAAATGATACAAATTTATTGTGGAGGTAAAACAAGTGAAAAATGAATTAATATTAATCCTAGACTTTGGAGGACAATACAATCAGCTAATCGCAAGGCGAGTAAGAGAATGTAATGTCTATTCCGAAGTAGTACCCTATAACCTATCCATCGACGAAATCAAACAAAAAAATCCAAAAGGAATCATCTTTACAGGAGGACCTGCCAGTGTATATGGAGAAGGAGCACCCAGATGTGCAGAAGGAATTTTTGAGTTAGGAATACCAGTACTTGGTATTTGTTACGGTATGCAATTAATGACTTATACATTAGGTGGAAAAGTAGCTAGAGCCAACAAACGTGAATACGGAACCATTAATGTTTCCATCGATAACTCTTCCCTACTTTTACAGGGATTTGAAAATACCAATGCCTTTTTAATGAGTCATACCGATTATGTAGAAACCGTACCAGAAGGCTTTAGGAACCTTGGCTCTACCCCATCTTGTCCAAATGCAGCAATGGAAAATCCAGAAAAGAAACTATATGGCATTCAATTTCATCCTGAAGTAAATAACTCCGTTAATGGTGTTCAAGTTATCAAAAATTTCTTATTTAACATTTGCCATTGCACAGGAGATTGGTTAATTAGCTCCTTCACACAAGAAACGATCCAAAAATTAAAAGAAAAAATCGGAGACAAAAAAGCCCTATGTGCTTTATCTGGTGGTGTTGATTCATCGGTAGCTGCTGTTTTACTTTCCAAAGCAATCGGTAAAAACTTAACTTGTATTTTTGTTGACCATGGACTTCTTCGTAAAAACGAAGGTGATGAAGTCGAAGAAATTTTTAGAAATCAATTTGATATCAATCTAATCAGAGTAAATGCAAAAGATAGATTTTTAGAAAAATTAACAGGTGTTTCTGACCCAGAAACCAAAAGAAAAATCATTGGAGAAGAATTTATACGAGTTTTTGAAGAAGAAGCACAAAAAATTGGAACGGTTGACTTTTTAGTACAAGGAACGATTTACCCTGATGTCATTGAAAGTGGCTTAGGAAAAAGTTCTGTTATCAAAAGCCATCATAATGTTGGTGGGCTTCCTGACTATGTAGATTTCAAAGAAATCGTAGAACCATTAAGAGACCTATTCAAAGACGAAGTTAGAAAGACAGGATTAGAACTAGGAATTCCAGAAAACTTAGTTTATCGCCAACCATTCCCTGGACCAGGGCTAGCGATTCGAGTAATTGGAGAAATTACCGACGACAAGCTAAATATCTTGAAAGATGCAGATAGCATTTTCAGAGAAGAAATTGCTAACGCAGGTCTTCACAAAAGTATTAATCAATATTTTGCGGTATTAACCAATTTAAAATCCGTTGGCGTTATGGGAGATGAAAGAACATATGACTACACCATAGCCCTTCGAGCTGTTGAAACAACAGATTTTATGACAGGTATTTGGAGCAAAATACCTTATGAAATACTAGAAAGAGTATCATCTCGTATTGTAAATGAAGTAAACCATGTCAATCGAGTAGTGTATGACATCACCTCTAAACCACCAGCAACCATTGAATGGGAATAAAATGTCCCCACTGGTTCCGGGTTTTTTTGGGGACGTTTTATTAGTTATTATATATTAAAAAGGTTATTATATTTTTATGTAGCAACAATTCGGGGGGACCAACAAGCTACAGTCTGTTAAGAATTTACAGACTGTGTGATGCCTAAGAGTTGCAAATAAAAAATATAATAACCTTTTTTATAAAAAATTGATAAAATTAAAACGTCCCCAAAAAAACCCGGAACCAGTGGGGACAAAAATCATCTTCGGTCAAAAATTGTTTTGAAGACTCCTTGATCGATTAAGCTAGCAAAGATATTTTTGAATATGATTAGTATGATTGGTCCAATTAGTAGTCCCATAATGCCAATTACTTTAAAGCCAGTATACATAGCAATTAAAGTAAAGATTGGGTGGACTCCTATGTTTTTACTAACTAATTTAGGTTCTAATACTTGCCTAGCAACTGACATAATAATTAACAAAACAATAATAGCAATTCCTAAGTTAAAGTCTCCGTTAATGGCACAAATGATAGCCCAAGGCACCATTACGGTTCCTGAACCAAGGATCGGAAGTGCATCTACAAAGCCTATAAATAATGCCATTAATAACGGATATTGTATGTTAAATCCTGTGAATTGTAAGATATATAATCCAATTAAAGAAATGATAAAAGATATTAAAATTAAGGTAGCCTCTGCTTTCAAATAGCCTCCTAAGGTTTGAATTAAATCATGTAGATGGCTGCCTATTTTTTTCACCCATACTTTTGGCAAATGATGTTCAATTTGATCTAATATATAGATTTTGTCAACACAGATAAAATATAGAGCAATGACTGTTATACCAATGCAAATAGCAATAGATGGCAAACTGGTTACTACATTGATTAAGCCGGTTAAAGCGTTTCTTAGCCAGTTGGAAACAGTTTCTAATAAGTCACCAGTAGAATTTTGAACAACCTTTAATATTTCATCTGATAAATGAATTTTATCAAAATCAAATCGGTCTATCAATCCCTGAAACTGTATGTAGGCTTTATCAAAATAATCATTTAAACTTTGTAATAAACTAGAAGATTCTGAAAATAGAGTGATTAAAACCCAAAGCAGACTTCCTAGAATAATAATAGATACTATGGCAAAAATAAGGATAGAGCTAGTTCTTCTGCTTAATTTTGTTTTTTTCATAATCCATTTGATAGCTGGTTCTATCATAAGAGATATAATAAAAGCAATTAAAAATGGCATATAAAAAATAGAAAGCTTTAGAGCAATCCATAATCCTAATAAAAGCAAAACAACATATAGTATATTCTTTACAACTCTTGTCCAATAAGCCACATCAATAATCATTCTTCTTCCTCCCACTTTATTCTATGTAAAAGAACGGAATATTATCCGTTCTTCCTTAAAAATTATTCTGCGTTTTTGTGCTCATGGCAATTACAGATACCTTCTATTGTATTACATACTTCTTGTTTTCCTAATTCTCTATCATTTTGGGCTAAATTCCCTAATGTTAAAATTCCAACTACTTTATTATTTTGGTCACAAACTGGTAGTCTTCTAATCTGATTTTGAGACATTTTACTTTCTGCGTTTGTCATTTCTTCGTCTTCTGTACAAGTACATACATTGCAAGTCATAACATCACTAACAGCACAAGTTTTAGTATCTTTTTCACAGGCTACTGCACGAAGTAATATATCTCGATCTGTTACAATTCCACAGATACAATTGTTGTCATCACAAACAGGTATACATCCTACATGTTTTTCATTCATTAGTTTTGCTACTTGATTTAAATTGGTATCAGGTTTTACACAACATACATCATTACACATACAATCTTTTACTTTCATTGTTTTACCACCTTTCAAAAGTTCTTGTTTTTATTTTTTGCAAATAAAAAAAATATATGCAAAAATTAATTTGCATATATGGAATTTTTTGGAAAAAAGTATTGACTTTTTTAGAAATCTTTGCTATATTATTACTACATTATGTTTTTTTTGAGCTTGTTTTTTAGGCTCAAGTGAGGCCCGAAAGCTCAGCGGTTGAACAACTGATTGTCACTCAGCAAGACGCGGGTTCGAATCCCGCTCGGGTCGTTCTTGTAGAATTGTTTTTTTCTACAAGTTTTACATATGCAGAAAGTGGTCGTGCCTGGTTTTATCACAGGTAGGGTCACTTTCATTTTTATTCATAAAGATCTTCAAAATAGTCGCTTCTTGGCATAATTGGTGGTCTTCCTCCTGGTCCCCCTGGACCTCCTGGAAATGGTGGTCTCATTGGTGGTCTGTTAGGTGGAAATGGTGGACGATTTCCTGGAAATCTTCCTGGTCTTCCTAATAACTCTCGAATTAATAAGATTCTGATTAAATCCTGTAATCCTCGATTTCTAAATTGCCTATCTTCTCCCCTATTTTGTGGAACTTCTTTGACTTTCTCTGCTTGTGTACGATTTGGCGTATTGCGATTTCCAGTCGATTGCACTTCGTTTGTTAAGTTAATATTAATGTTGATTTCAGTATCATTTTCTACAGCTGCATAGATTTCGTCTGTTAATTCATCAATTAACTCTGATGTAACTGGTTTTGTATTACTGATACAAGCTTTATTTACCATAGGATAGACTACTTTGTAAATTTCTGGATAACAAGCTTCTAATTGGCTGTTTGCTTCATTGTTTGTTTGATTTCTCATATTGAAATTGTAATCGTCTTCACGATAACAACTATTATTACTATTGTTATTTGGATATCCTAAAATACTCCTTATGTACTCTTCATATGATTCGTTATGCAT
>CANOYI010000052.1 GCA_947571515.1 uncultured Clostridium sp.
AAATCATATATTAAGCTTTCTCACAAGAAAACAAATAATAAGACTGACTAGTAACCTTAATATATGATTTTTTCTTTAAATTTCTTCAAAACTCTTTCAAAAAATAACAAAATAGTATAGAATAATAAAAAATATAAATTAGGGAGAGGAAAATGAACAAAAAATGGCAAATCTATGAAACAGACGAAAATAAAGTCAAAGAAATACAAGAAAAATACCAACTAAACAAGCTATTAGCAATCATTTTAGCAAACAGGGATATAACAGAAAAAGAAGAAATACGACTATTTTTAGAGCCAACCAGAAACGACTTTCATGACCCATTTTTAATGATAGACATGAAAAAAGCAGTCGACAGAATCATCCAAGCCATTGAAAAACAAGAAAAAATTATCATTTATGGCGATTATGATGTAGATGGAATTACTAGTATAACTGTATTAAAAAGCTTTTTACAAGATAGAGGAATCGAAGTAGGTAGCTACATTCCGAATCGATTAGAAGAAGGATATGGATTAAACAAAGAGGCAATTGGGAAAATTGTAGAAAAAGGGTGTCAATTAATGATTACGGTTGATTGTGGAATATCATCAGTCGATGAAATTGCGTATGCGAATTCGCTTGGATTACAAACCATTGTAACGGACCATCATGAACCAGGAAATGAGTTACCACAGGCTATTTCAGTCATTGATAATAAAAGAAAAGATAGCAATTATCCTTTTCGAGAATTAGCTGGTGTCGGTGTGGTTTTTAAACTAATTCAAGCAATTGGAATTACTTTAGGACTAAAGGAAGAAGAATATCTTAAATATTTAGACATTGTATGTGTAGGAACCATATCAGACATTGTTCCTTTAGTAGACGAAAATAGAGTCATTGCAAAACTTGGACTTATGCTAATTCGTCAAACGAAAAATATTGGATTACGTTCGATTATCAATTCTTCTGGTTATACCAAAATAGATTCTAACAGTATTTCTTTTGGAATTGCTCCTAGAATTAATGCTTGTGGAAGGATGGGCAAAGCAGAAGAAGCTTTAGCATTATTGTTATCAAAGAATTTCAATGAGGTGACTGAATTAACAAAAAAATTAAATGAACATAATCGTTTGAGACAAGAAACGGAAAAAAGTATTTTTGAAAATGCGGTTAAGAAAATTGAAGAAGAACATTTAGATAAAGGAAATAGCATTATTGTAGGAGGAGAAAATTGGCATAATGGCGTGATTGGAATTGTATCTTCTAAAATTACAGAAATGTACTTTAAACCAAGCATTTTATTGAATTTTGAAGAAGATGGGATAGGAAAGGGCTCTGGAAGAAGTATTCCAGGATTTGACTTACATGATGCTTTGACACAATGTAGTGATACCATTGAAAAATTTGGTGGACATAGTATGGCTGTTGGGATAACAGTACGAAAAGAACAATTTTTAGCGTTTCGAGAAAAATTTGAACAAATTGCATCAAAAGCCCGTATTGATGAAATTATGCCAGTGATTCAAGTGGATAGCAAAATTGACGTAAAAGATATGAATAAAGAAATGGTGGAAAGTTTAAAACAGCTAGAACCTTTTGGTGAAGGAAATCGTATGCCAGTTTTTGTGTTTAAGAATTTGAAAATTGATTCTATTAGAGCTTTGTCAGAGGGAAAACATTTAAAATTAACACTAAAGGATAATAATACGATTGTAAGTAGCATTCGGATTTAATTTGGGACATTTGGCTGAAGAGTATAGAATCGGCGATAAAGTTGATGTGGTTGGTGTGCTAGAGATTAATAGCTTTAATGGTGTAGATAGTTTGCAAATTAATATGAAAGATGTTATGAGGTCTTTATAATAAAAGATATTTAAATTTATTAGTATTTTTCTAAAGTGACTCTCAAGCTGCGGACCAACTGTAACTAAGGTAACAGTTGGTAACCTTGTCGGTCCCCCCGATTTGTCACTTTATAAAAATATAATAAATTTTTAAATAAATTTTTAAAGTAAGAAGTAAAAGGGAGGATTGATTGTGCAAGAGGAAAAAGAAATAACGATACAAGATGTTATTAGTAAAAGGAAAGAACATACCAGAAAAATAGACACCAAATTAATAATGAAGGCATATAACTATGCATATGACCATCATGGTGACCAATGCAGGCGTTCAGGAGAACCATATATTATCCATCCGCTTAATGTTGCTTGTATTTTATCAGATATTGGATTAGATGATAGTACCATAAGTGCAGCCCTTTTACATGATGTGGTAGAAGATACAGAAGTAACAGATAAAGATATTAGACAGGAATTCGGCATAGAGATTGCAGAAATGGTAGAAGGAGTTACCAAACTAGGAACCATGCAATTTGCTTCGATTGAAGAACAACAAGTAGAAGATTACAGAAAAATGTTTCTAGCTATGGGAAAAGATATTCGAGTCATTTTAATTAAATTAGCAGATAGACTTCATAATATGAGAACACTTAAATATTTACGAAGGGATAGGCAAATTGCAAATGCCAAAGAAACCATGGAATTATATGCACCATTGGCAAATCGTTTGGGATTGTATTCCATTAAATGGGAATTAGAGGACTTAGCTTTTAAGTACTTATATCCTGAAGAATACCATGAATTAGTAGAAGGAATTAACAAAAAGAGAGAAGAGAGACTTCAGTTTATTGAAAAAATTATGGGGGATATTCGCATCCAATTAAAAAAACAAAGAATAGAAGCAGAAGTCACGCGGAAGAGCAAAACATTTATATAGTATTTATAAAAAAATGAAAAGAGACAATAAAACACTGGACCAAATTTATGACTTATTTGCTTTGCGTATATTAGTTGCTTCCATTAAAGATTGTTATGCCGCCTTAGGAATTGTGCATGAGATGTACACACCAATGCCAGGAAGATTTAAAGACTATATTGCGGTACCGAAGCCCAATATGTATCAATCTATTCACACTACTTTATTAGGTGATAAAGGAACCCCATTTGAAGTACAAATTCGTACTTGGGATATGCATCGAGTGGCAGAATTTGGTATCGCAGCACATTGGGCATACAAAGAAGCCAATTATTTTGGAAAAAAGACATCAGTTAAAGTAGAAGAAGACAAATTAGCATGGCTAAGAGAAACTTTAGAGTGGCAAAAAGAAATGCAAGACCCACAAGAATTTTTAACAACTTTAAAAACAGAATTATTTGAAGATGAGGTATATGTTTTTACCCCAAAAGGTGCCATAAAAGTATTACCAAAAGGAGCAACGCCAATTGATTTCGCTTATAGTATACATGCTGAAATCGGTCATCATATGACAGGTTGTAAAATTAATAGCAAAATGATGCCAATTATTACTTCTCTAAAAAATGGAGATATTGTTGAAATTGTTACTTCTGACAATTCCAAGGGACCAAGTAGAGATTGGCTAAAATTTGTCAAAAGCACGAGTGCTAAAAACAAAATTTTAAGTTGGTTTAAAAAGGCACAAAAAGCAGAGAATATTGAAAAAGGAAAAGATTTAATTGAAAAAGAATTAAAAAGAATCGGTTTTTCACATCCTGATTTATTTAAAACAGAATATATAGAGCCAATGCTGGATAAATATAAATATAAGAACTTAGACGAGATGTATGCTGCAGTTGGATTTGGAGCAAATTCATCCGTAAAAGTAATTGCTAGAATGTTACAAGAATACCGAAAAGAGCATGAAGAAGAAAATATTGAAGCAAAAATAGAAGAATTAGCCAAAGCAAGACAAAAACGTCCAAAGCCATCTAGCTCAGGTGTTATTGTAAAAGGAATTGATAACTGTCTTGTGAAATTATCAAAATGTTGTAATCCCCTTCCAGGAGACGAAATTGTAGGGTATATCACAAAAGGAAGAGGAGTATCTGTTCATAGAAAAGATTGCATCAATGTTGAGGATTTATTATCAGAAGAAAACAGAATGATTGATGTAGAATGGTATGACGAAAATCAATCTTCTTATCAAGTAGACATAGAAGTGTATGCAAATGATAGAAAAGGCTTATTAATGGACATTTTAAAAGAAATGGGAACAACAAAAGCAAAGATTCTAGGCGTTAATACAAAAACCACGAAAGAAAGAATTGCTATAATAGAAATTACGTTAGAAGTTGAAAACCTAGAGGAATTGAACAAGGCACAAACAGCAGTTAGAAAGGTTAATAGCGTATACGAAGTAAGAAGGAAGAAATAGAATTGTGACAAAGGGGGCGCCCCTTTTTGTCACATTTAAAGAAGGAATAAAAGATTATTATAATTTTTCAGAAAATAATAATAGGTGTGACAAAAGGAGCCCCTCCTTTTTGTTACATTTAAAGAAGGAATAAAAGATTATTATAATTTTTCAGAAAATAATAATAGGTGTGACAAGAGGAGCCCCTCCTTTTTGTTACATTTAAAGAATGAATAAAAGATTATTATAATTTTTCAGAAAATAATAATAGGTGTGACAAAAAGGGACGCCCCTCTTGTCACAAAAGAAAGGAAAAAAGATGAAGTTAAAGGAACTAAAGATAGATACTTGGATTGGAGACCCAACGAATTGTTATATTGTAGTGGATGAAGAGTCGAAAGAAACAATGGTGATTGATCCAGCAGGTGAGGTTGATAAGTTAGAAGAGTTGATTGACATTATGGGTGGAAATTTGAAATATATTTATTTGACTCATTGCCATGGAGACCATATATTAGGAGTGACAGAATTAAAGAACCGTTGTGGCGGAAAGATATTAATTCATAGAGAAGATAGCGAGGGTCTCAATAATCCAGATATTAATTTGACGCCTTACATAGGAGTGGGAGAAATTGAGTTAGAAGCAGATTCTAGAATTGATGATGATGATTTAATTCATCTAGGAAATATACAGTTTAAAGTACTTCATACACCAGGACATACGAAAGGTAGCACAAGCCTCTATTGTGAAAAGGAGAATTGTCTATTTTCAGGTGATACGATTTTTAGAGGAACTTGGGGCAGAACGGATTTGCCTACTTCTAGCAGAGAGGCTATTATGAAATCAATTGAAGATAAGATTATGGTTTTGCCAGATGAGACAATCGTCTACCCAGGTCATGGTATGATGGCTATGCTAAAGGATGAAAAACCAATTTATTTGGAATTAAAGCCAAAATTGTTTTAAAAACTATTGCAAATTATGTAAAATTTAAGTATAATAATGTTGTAACAAGCAATAAAAGTATTTCGCAGAAGGAGGTTCAGTTCATATGTCAAATTTTAATGTAGAAGTTCAAAAGCTTAAAGAAGCAGGTTATGATGTACAAAGAAGAGAAAGGTGGTATTGTACTATTGACTCTTCAAAAACGGGACAAACAGTTTTAAAGATTGCAGAACTACCAGGCCGGGAGTTCATAGCATTCAATCAAAACGAGGAGTTTTTATTTTCTAAAGATAGTATATTGGTTACTGTAGAGGGAAAAAAACCTATTGCAAAATCTAAAGGCAAAATAATCTGGGGAACTGAAACAGAAGAGTAATTGTGATGTATCATGAACACAAGGAGGCATTGAAATTTTTTCAATGCCTCTCAATCAAAATAAGAAAAAGAAAGAAGAGATAAAAATGAATAAAACAGAACCAAGAACATTAGCAGGATTTATGGAACTATTACCAAACGAGCAAATCCTATTTGAGCAAATGAAACAAACCATAGAAAGCACATATCAAAAATTTGGGTTTTTACCATTAGATACGCCAATTATAGAATTATCAGAAGTATTATTAGCTAAAGCTGGTGGAGAAACCGAAAAGCAAATCTATCGATTTAACAAAGGAGAAACCGATTTATCTTTACGATTTGACTTAACTGTTCCTCTTTCCAAATACGTTGCCAAAAACTATGGAAACTTAAGTTTTCCATTTAGAAGATATCAAATTGGAAAAGTATATCGTGGAGAAAGAACACAAAAAGGTAGATTTCGTGAGTTTTATCAATGTGACATTGATGTCATTGGAGATGGCGAGTTAGATATTATCAACGATGCAGAGCTTCCAAGCATTATTTATACGATATTTAAAGAATTAGGATTTGATAATTTTACGATTTGTATCAACAATCGAAAAATATTAAATGGTTTATTTGAAAGTTTAGGACAAAAGGAAAATGCCGTTGAGATTTTGAGAGTGATTGATAAAATTGACAAAATAGGAAAAGATGCAGTTATCGAGGAATTAGCTAACTTACAAGTAGAAAAAGCAGAAATCAAAACTATTATGGATTTTATTGCAATTGATGGGACTTCTGATGAGAAAATCGAAAAATTAGAAAATTTAGGAATTGAAAATGAAGTGTATGCCAAAGGGGTAGAAGAATTAAAACAAGTGGTAAAAAATATTCGATTATTTGGTGTTCCAGATAGCAATTTCAAAGTAGATTTAACGATTGCAAGAGGATTGGATTATTACACAGGAACAGTCTATGAAACATTTTTAAATGATTATAGAGAAATTGGTAGTGTGTGCTCAGGGGGAAGATACGAAAATTTAGCAGAATATTATACGGATAAAAAGCTACCAGGTGTGGGAATTTCAATTGGCTTAACGAGATTATTTTATAAATTAAATGAATTAAATTTAATCAAAGCAGAGCAAAAATCCGTGTCACAAGTGTTGATTATACCAGTGATAGAAAATTTAGAACAACCCATTAAATTGGCAACTAAATTAAGAGAACTTGGCATAAATACAGAGGTGTATTTAAATGATAAAAAGCTAAAGGCTAAATTTAAGTATGCCGATAAATTGAAAATTCCTTATGTGATTGTAATGGGAGAAGATGAAATTGCTACCAATACAGCTAATATCAAAAATATGGAGACAGGAGAGGAAATAAAGGTTAAGCTAGAGGCAAATGAAATTTGCAAAGGGATATCAGTTAACTAACCGAACAGAAAAGTGGCTTGATGAGTACGACTGGATATTCAAAGATGACAGAATACAGCCAAAAAATAGCAGCAACTAGAAATAGGTACCAATGCAAAACTAGTGAGAATTCTTCTTACTAGTTTGTTTTTTCCTATAACCATCCACAGGTTCTATCCGTGGATGGTTATAGGAATTTTATAATGTCCCCACTTAATCCCGGAACCAGTGGGGAACAATGGGGACTTATTTATAAAGCAAAGTAATTTTATTGCCATTTTTTTCAATAAAACCTTCTTCCTTTAAAAGCTTTAACTCTCGCATCATAGCACTTCGATCTACACTCAAATAATCAGCCAAATCGGTTAAGGAAAAAGGCAAAGAAAAAGTTTTACTTAAGTTCCTAGTTGATAACATCGTAAAATAACCAATCAATTTATCACGAGTAGACCTTTTAGTAAGTAATTCAATTCTCATGTTTAAATCAGTAACTTTACGTAATATCAGTTCTGGCAAATCTTCTGCCAGCTCTTGATGAAATTTACAAGTCGTTTTACATTTCGTATGAATATCATTATAACGATAAATAAGAACTTCACATTTTTCGCGAGCTTCTACAAGCAATTCGTTATTAGTCGTAATGGTATAGAATACTTCTCCAAAAACATCATTGGTAGAAAAATGTTCCACAATGGTTCTATTTCCATTTAAATCATAACGCACTAAGTCTGCATTTCCATTTACTAAAATACAAAATTGATTTCTTTTTTTGATATAACTAGTGATTACTTCATTTTTAGAAAAAGTTTTCTTTTGTACTCTATGACAACTATTTTCAAATTTGTTGATTAGTTCTTCTATATTAAAATTAATATCCATTTTTGTTTTCTCCCATTATTTATATTAATAAGTGTATTTATTATAACAGAAAAAAGTTGCAAAAGCAACAGATTACAGGTGTAATGGGGCGTTGTAATGAAATTGTAACACAAATGTAATATTCGACAAAAACTTACATCAAAGCCTAACTAGAAATTGGAAAAGTATGTTAGTTGCTTTTGCAACAGAAAATAAAAAAACTTTTTATATAATAGAAACAGACAAAAATAGAGGGGATCTTGTTGACCAGTATTTAAAATCGAACTTGAGCCCTAAGGAAGGAATGGATTTTAACATGAAAATTATTAAAAGAGATGGAAGAGCCGTAGATTACGATAGAGAAAAAATAAAAGTTGCGATTGAAAAAGCAAACAAAGAAGTCAGACCAAAAGAAAGAGCAACCAAAGAAGATATCAAAAATATCATTGAATATATGGAAGAATTAAATAAGAAAAGAATGTTAGTAGAAGATGTTCAAGATATGATAGAAGAAAAATTAATGGAAATTGGTAAATACGAGTTATCCAAAAAATATATTGTATACCGTTATACCAGAGCCTTAGTGAGAAAACAAAATACAACAGATGAGTCAATTCTTGGTTTACTTAGAAACGAAAACAAAGAATTAGCAGAAGAAAATTCTAACAAAAATACGTTATTAGCTTCTACACAAAGAGATTATATAGCAGGAGAAGTGTCAAGAGACTTGACCAAAAGGTTATTATTGCCAGAAAAAATAGTCAAAGCAGATGAAGATGGTGTTTTACATTTTCATGATGCAGATTATTTTGTGCAACCAATTTTTAACTGTTGTTTAATTAATATAGCGGATATGTTAGACAATGGAACCGTTATGAATGGAAAATTAATCGAAACACCAAAAAGTTTCCAAGTGGCTTGTACGATAACTACGCAAATTATTGCAGCAGTAGCAAGTAATCAGTATGGAGGACAATCGGTTGATTTAATCCATTTAGGGAAATACCTTAGAAAAAGCTATGACAAATTCAAAGAAGAAATGCAAGAAAAATATAAAGGCAAAATACCAGAAGAGACAATCGAAGAGATTGTGCAAGATAGACTAAAAGCGGAATTAAGAGCAGGTGTGCAAACCATTCAATATCAAATCAATACGTTAATGACAACCAATGGACAATCACCATTTGTAACCTTATTCTTGCATTTAGAAAAAGATGACCCATATTGCAAAGAAAATGCGATGATTATTGAGGAAGTTATCAAGCAAAGACTAGAAGGAATAAAAAATAACAAAGGTGTTTATGTGACACCAGCCTTCCCAAAATTAGTTTATGTATTAGATGAATGCAACAATTTGACAGGGGGAGAGTACGACTATCTAACGAAATTAGCAGTTAAATGTTCAGCCAAAAGAATGTATCCAGATTATATTTCTGCTAAGAAAATGCGTGAAAATTATGAAGGAAATGTATTTAGCCCAATGGGGTGTAGAAGCTTTTTGTCACCATGGAAAGATGAAAATGGAAACTATCAATTTGAAGGAAGATTTAATCAAGGGGTAGTAAGTATTAATTTACCACAAATTGGAATCGTAGCAGATGGCGACGAAGAAAAATTCTGGCAAGAATTAGAGGAAAGATTAGAACTATGCAAAGAAGCTTTAATGTGTAGACATTATGCTTTATTAGGAACGAAATCAGATATCAGTCCAATCCATTGGCAATATGGAGCAATTGCTCGCCTACCAAAAGGAGAAACCATAGATAAATTATTATTTGGTGGCTATTCAACCATTTCTTTAGGATATATTGGGTTATACGAAGTAACGAAACTAATGACAGGCGAATCCCAAACCACAGAGAAAGGACATCAATTTGCTCAAAAATTGATGAAACATTTAAGAGCAACAACGGATAAATGGAAGAAAGAAACCAATATTGGTTTTGCTTTATATGGCACACCAGCAGAGAGTTTGTGTTATAAATTTGCTAGAATTGACAAAGAAAGATTTGGAACCATCAAAGATGTGACAGATAAAGGATATTATACAAACTCTTATCATGTAGATGTAAGAGAGAAAATAAATGCCTTTGATAAATTAACATTTGAAAGTGAATTTCAAAAGATATCCTCAGGAGGGTCTATCTCATATATTGAGATACCAAATATGAATAAAAATATAGAAGCTTTAGAGACGGTTGTTAAATTTATCTATGACAATATTCAATATGCGGAATTTAATACGAAATCAGACTTTTGTCATGAATGTGCATTTGATGGAGAAATTATGATTAATAAAGATAATGAATGGGAGTGCCCAAATTGCGGAAATAAAGACCATAACAAGATGACAGTCGTACGAAGAACGTGTGGCTACTTGGGAGAAAATTTCTGGAATGTGGGAAAGACAAAAGAAATTAGACAAAGGGTGATGCATTTGTAGGAAGATTGCCAATGTCCCCACTGGTTCCGGGATAAAGTGGGGACATAAAGGAGAGAGTCATATTACAGAAATTATTCCATATATTAAAAATAGAGGAGGGATAAGAAATCCCTCTTGGCAATATCCTATATTTATTCAGTTGTATTTAAGAATTTACTTAGTAATTGTTCTCTACATTTATTTTCAAACTCATCATTTAGAGGTTCTAAAACAATATCTTCTTCATATTTTCGATTCAGACAATATTGAATGATATAATCTGCAAGTTCAGGATTTTTAGAAAGTAGAGGACCATGCAAATAAGTTGCAATGACATTGTCTTGAGAAAATCCTTCTCCGAGAATCTTCAAATCGATTTCCATTTCCAGATAGCACAGTGCCAAAGGGAGTAGTAATATCAAAAGTTTGCCCGGCCATGATTTTCAAAACCAATAATTTTTGTTTTTTTGCCATTTAAATCTGTTTCAATTACAATATTTCCAATACATCTTTTTTTTCTATCATTGATAGCTTCTGTATAATAATCGAAAACCTCTAATCCAGGAATAACATCGCCTTCTACACCTTTATAGTATTTACCGAATAATTGGTAAGCACCACAAATTAACAAGAAAAAGACACCAGCATCCATTGCTTCTTGGATAGAAGATTTGTATTGAATTAAGTCTTGAGCCAAAATTCCTTGTTCTTGGTCAGCACCTCCGACCAGCAAAAACCAAGTCATAGCTTTTAAAATCGGGAGGAGTATCGCCAATAGAATAGGTTTCGATGATAGCTTTGAATCCACGTTGTTCTAAGCGATAACGTAAAACTTGAATATTTCCAAAATCACCATACAATTCTAAAATATCTGGATATAAATATAATATTTTTAATTCCTTCATCATTTCTCCTTTTTGAGACAATAGGGACAGGTTCCATTTGTCTCACTTTTTTTGTTATTTTAAATCATTTTTTGTCGATTTGTTTTTTCGACATTTTTCTACTAAATTTATGAGACAAATGAAACCTGTCCCTATTGTCTCAAAATTTCAGTTCTAGTTGGTTGTAAAGAAGTATAGTTGGCAATGACATATTTTTTGACATTGGTTTGATAAAATTTTTCAACTGCTTCATGCAAGTCTAAATAAGGTTCGATTTTATCAATAGGGAAGCCTGCTGTTTTTATGCGAATGGCAATGTCATAGGCACGAGTGCCAGATGTGACAATTCTTGTTACATGGTTTAAGGTATCAAAGTTGATATCCCAAATCCAAGATACATCATGTCCATCTGCTAGATTATCATTTAAAACGAATAATAATTCTTTTTCTTCTTCATCTTCATTTAAAATTCTTAGGCTGACATTACTACCAGTTGGATTTTTAGCTAAATTGATAATGGTTGGAATACCTTTTATTTCGAGTTCTTCTAGGCGTCCATTGTTTAGAACAAAGGTTGATAGTGCTTTTTGTATGATTTCGGTATCAATGTGATATAGGCAGACACAAGCGATGACAGCAACAAAGTTATAAATGTTATAAATACTATTAAATTTTGTTTGATAAGTAATTCCATTAACAGCAAAGGTGCGATTTTTTAAATCAACATTAGTTGCTAATTTGTAAATTTCGTTATCGCCATAATTACAGTTTGGACATTTGAATTTTCCAATATGAGAATATTGATAATATTCGTATGTAAGACGTGTGTTACAAAAAGGACAGAACTTTCCTTCTCCAGCTTCTTTCATGTCATCAGTTGCATAATCGTATTTTTCAACACGAAAGTAATATATATTGTGATTTTCTGCATTGGCTTGTCCAAGTCTTGCTACATTGGGGTCGTCATTGTTTAATATTAAATTTCCAGTATAAGTTTTTAAAAATTCTTGAATTTTTAAAATGAGTGATTCTACTTCACCATTTCGATCTAACTGGTCACGAAAGAAGTCAAGAACGACTAAAGTATCTAATCTCAAGTCTTTAAAAATAACAGGAACATAGCCTTCATCTACTTCAAATACTAAGTAATCAGCTTTTACTTTACCAGTTAAGGAACAATTTTTTAAAAGGGTTGATAAAATACCAGTTTCCATATTGTTTCCTTCGATATTACTGATGACTTTCTTGCCAGCTGTTTTGAAAACATGCCCAATGGCATTGTTTGTCATAGTTTTACCATTCGTTGCTGTTACGGCTATAATGGGACAATTGATTTTAAAGTATTGAAAGATTTGAGGGTTCCAATCATAGGCTATTTTTCCTAAAAAGTTACCACCGTTTTTGCCTGCTATTTTTAATCCAAAGTGTAAGATTTTCATGGCTAATAAAATAAAAAAGTTTTTCATATTTTTTCTTATTCCTTTCATAGAAAATGAATTTAGTAAAAAAAACAAATGTAATTATTTTTTGCTCTTGTCGTCTTCTTTGATTTTGTAACATTATATCATAAGAAAAAAGAATGAACAACCTCCCTCATTTTATACAAATAGATTTTCTGCGAAAGCTTAGCTTATCCAAAATCTGTAA
>CANOYI010000053.1 GCA_947571515.1 uncultured Clostridium sp.
GTGGAATGCTTTTATATTCTAGGAAATTCAGAGAACTTTCCTAGAATATAAAATAAGAGCAGATAATTTAAAACTATCTCCTCTACTCTTTCAAACTTTAAAATATGTAATACTCTTCCCTCAAGGCTCGTCGAATTGACTATTATACAACTCAGCATAAAAGCC
Organism: uncultured Clostridium sp.; assembly: GCA_947571515.1. Lineage (GTDB taxonomy): Bacteria > Bacillota > Clostridia > TANB77 > CAG-508 > CAG-269. Next base: position 166 of record CANOYI010000053.1, read on the forward strand.
ATCTTTAGCAAGTAACTCTTCATGCGTCCCTTGTTCCACAATATCACCATAATTCATAACCAAAATCAAATCAGCATTTTTAATCGTAGACAATCGATGTGCAATAATAAAGCTAGTTCTGCCTTTCATTAAGTTATCCATAGCATCTTGAATTTGAATCTCTGTCCTTGTATCAATTGAGCTAGTTGCTTCATCTAAAATCAATATTTTAGGGTCAGCCAAAATAACCCTAGCAATTGTCAATAATTGTTTTTGACCAGCTGATATATTACTAGATTCCTCATTTATAATAGAATTATATCCTTGTGGCAATGTTTTAATAAAATGATGTACATGAGCAGATTTTGCTGCTTCAATTACTTCGCTATCAGCTGCATCTTCTTTGCCATATTTGATATTATCTTTTACCGTTCCACCAAATAGCCAAGTATCTTGCAACACCATACCAAACATTTTGCGAAGTTCGCCTCTGTCGAAGTCTTTTATATTATGCCCATCTACTGTGATAGTCCCTTCTGTTACATCATAAAAGCGCATTAACAATTTTACCATCGTCGTTTTTCCAGCACCTGTTGGACCAACAATGGCAATTTTCTGACCTTCTTGAATGGTTGCATTAAAGTCATGGATAATGGTTGTTTCGGGATCATAACCAAATTTTACATGTTCAAAAGTTACATTTCCTTTTAAATTGGAAGTATCTATCGTTCCCTTATGGGTATCAATTTCTTCTGGTTGCTCTAAGAATTCAAAAATTCTTTCTGCTGCTGCTATCATAGATTGTAACATCGCTGATATTTGTGCAATCTGATTAATTGGCCCGAGTAAATTGTTTGTTATATTGAATAAAACTTTGTATATTTCCTACTGTTATTGTTCCATTGATGGCTAAATAACCACCTGCTACTGCTACTCCTACATATCCTACATTAGAAATAAAATTCATAACAGGAAACATTAAACCTGATAAGAATTGTGATTTCCAACCAGAATGATAAAGTTCTCGATTGGCTCTTTCAAAGTCTTTTACTACTTTTTCCTCTCCATTAAAAGCTTTTACAATATTTAATCCGCCATAAATTTCTTCTACTTGCCCATTTACATCTGCCAAGTAAGCTTGTTGTCTTTGGAAATATTTTTGTGACTTTCCAACAATATTTTTGACTAATATTCCTGCCACAGGAAGGATGACAAGAGAAATTAAAGTCATTTGCCAACTAATCGAAAACATCATAATTAGAATCCCAATAATCGTACAAACGGAAGTAATAATTTGCGTAATACTTTGGTCTAAGTTCATACTCAAAGTATCAATATCGTTTGTAATAATTGATAACACTTCTCCATGTGTTTTGGTATCAAAATATTTCATTGGTAATTGATTCATCTTTTTGGCAACATCATTTCTTAATCGATACGTTAGTTTCTGCGAAACATTCGTCATGGTAAAACCTTGTATAAAGGAGAACAAAGCACTTATCATATATAAAATTAATAAGGTAATCGCAATTTGTCCTATTTTTTCGAAATCAATTCCACTACCACCAGATAATTTATTGACTAATCCATTAAAGATTTCTGTTGTCGCATTTCCTAATATTTTAGGTCCTACAATCGTAAAGATGGTACTTCCAATCGCAAATATAAACACAACAATTAAAGCTACTTTGTATTTTGCTAGATAATGGTTCATTAATTTCTTCGTTGTATGTTTGAAATTTTTTGCTCTTTCAGGCTCACCTTTTCCACTTGGCCCCATAGGGCCTCCTCCCATTGGTCCTGGCATATTATTCTCCTCCTTCCTCTCCTAATTCTTTTTCTGATAATTGTGATAAGGCAATTTGTCGATAGGTTTCATTCTGTTTCATCAATTCTTGATGGGTTCCTATTCCGACAACTTTTCCTTCTTCTAATACCACTATTTTTTCTGCATTCATAATGGTACTAATTCTTTGGGCCACAATGATAACAGTTTTATCTTTTGTTTTACTAGCTAATGCTTCTCTTAATTGACTATCTGTCTTAAAGTCTAAAGCCGAAAAACTATCATCAAATACAAAAATTTCTGGTTCTTTAGCAATCGCTCTAGCAATGGATAAACGCTGCTTTTGACCACCTGAAACATTGCTTCCTCCTTGAGAAATTAGCTCGTCGTATTTTTTATCTTTGCTTTCAATGAATTCTGTCGCTTGTGCAATTTCTGCTGCTTCTTTCATTCTCTCATCTGACATCATTCTATCTGCATATTTAATGTTGGATTCAATGGTTCCAGAAAATAAGATTCCTTTTTGTGGGACAAAACCAATTTTATCTCTTAATTCTTTTTGCGATACTTCTTTCACATTCACACCATCAATTAGAAGTTCACCACCTGTTACATCATAAAATCTTGGTAATAAATTAACAATGGTTGACTTTCCACTTCCTGTACTTCCAATAATAGCTGTGGTTTCTCCAGGTTTTGCTGTAAAATTAATATCAGATAAAACTTCTGTATCAGCATCTGGATAATGGAATGATACATTTTTAAATTCTACCCATCCTTTCTTATTTTCCTTAAATCTTTTCGTATTGGCTTGGTCTTTGATGCTTGGTTCCGTTTCTAGTACTTCATTGATACGCCTTGCCGATACAGCAGCTCTAGGTAGCATAATAGAAATCATAGATATCATTAAAAATGCCATTACGATTTGCATCGTGTATTGAATAAATGCCATCATATCTCCAACTTGCATAATGCCTTGGTCTATATTATGACCTCCTACCCATACGATTAAAATCATAATAGAGTTCATAACAAACATAAGTAGTGGCATCATCATTGACATTGCTCGATCGACAAAAATATTTGTTTTCATTAAATCGCGATTGGCTATATCAAATCTTGCTTCTTCTTTTTTCTCTTTATGGAAGGCTCTAATAACTGATAATCCTGTTAAAATTTCTCTTGCTACTTGATTTAATCGGTCAATTAGATCTTGTAACTTCTTGAATCTCGGCATAACTATGATAAATAATGTTCCCACTACAAATAAAACAGCTAAAATAGCCACTCCTATAATCCAAGCCATTTGACTATCACTATTAGTTAATACCTTGATAAATCCACCAATACCAATAATTGGTGCATATACCACTACTCTAAATAACATCGTAATCAATTGCTGGATCTGTTGAATGTCATTGGTACTACGAGTGATTAAAGAAGCTGTCGAAAATTCAGATAATTCCTTGTTTGAAAAATGAATGACTTTTTTAAACACTTTATCTCTTAAGGTTTTTCCTAATTTAGCTGCCACTTTAGAAGATAATAGCATAATCGATACCGCTGATATCATAGTAATTGAAGCTACTCCTAGCATTTGAAGTCCTGCTTTTAAGATATAATCGTTTTGAAGTTTGTCAGTATCAACACCTAGCTTGTTATAAATTTCTTTCACATAATTAACAGCAGCTTGTTCTTTAATAGAAGCTTGCATTTCATTCATTTTATTGGTGAATTCCGATAAAACTTGCTCCCTTGACTCTTCTGGCATATTTTTAATGAAATCCATTAAATCTTGTGATTGTATTGCTTGCTTTTGTGACTCTGGCATATTGGAGATATTTGCTACCATTTGTTCTTTGATTTGATTTGCTATTTCTTCGTTTGCAAGAGTCGCTAATTCCATTAGAGAACTTGCCATTTGCTTTGATAAATCAGCTTTTTCTTCTTTTGATATTTCTTTTAACACATACACTTCATCAGCTTGTATGTCTTTGTCTTTTCCTAGATATTTCGTTATTATTTTTTCTTGTTGGGTTGTTGGATGATTGCCAACCAATGCATAATGTTTTAAAATTTCACTGTTTTGTTCGGTAAAAATAAGCAGGTTGTCCATATCCTCTTTAGCCATTATGTCTGGTACAGCTGTTTCAATTCCTCCTGCTTGAATTCCTATATTTACTATTTTTGATGTATACTCTGGTAGTGCTAAATCTGTCATTGCTTGTATGCATAACAGAATAACGATTACAACAACTGACCAAAATGATTTTTTTAAATTTCTTAATACTTTTAGCATCTTTTCTCCTTTCAGGTTGTTTTTGTGACAAGAGGGGCGTCCCTTTTTGTCACAAAGCAAACAAAATGATGGTTACAATTTTGTGACAAAAAGGGGCGCCCCTCTTGTCACAAAAAATAACACTGTATCATTATATGTGACACAGTGTCGTTAGTCAATATTTTTATTGTGAATTTTGTGTGAATTATGGCAATTACATTTTTCTAAATACGCCACCCACTTTTCCTAATATTTCACAATTTGGTACGATAATTGGATCCATTGTAGAGTTCTCTGGTTGTAATCTAATATGGTCTTTTTCTTTGTAGAAAGTTTTTACGGTTGCTTCTTCTCCAATTAAAGCTACTACAATTTCTCCGTTATTAGCTGTATTTTGTTTTTTTACTAATATGTAATCTCCATCTAAAATTCCAGCTTCTATCATACTTTCTCCTCTAACCGTAAGCATAAAGCTTTCAGAATTTCCTACAAAATCAACTGGAATTGGGAAAGTATCTGTTACGTTTTCAACAGCTAAAATTGGCTCTCCTGCTGTAATTCTACCTATAATAGGAACTTCTACTAATTCTTTTTGGGTATAGAAGTCTTTGCTTGATGTTTTCTTTGGCTCTCCTGAACCACCTTTTAATAGTCGTAATGTTCTACCTTTTTTGTCTTGCTTTTTGATATATCCCTTTTCGTCTAATTTTGCTAAATATCCGTGAACTGTTGCTGTAGAACTTAACCCAACTGCTTTTCCAATTTCTCTTACAGATGGTGGATATCCTTGTGTCATGATTTGTTTTTCAATAAATTTTAATATGGCTTTTTCTCTTTTATTTAATTCTGGCTTCTTTCTTGGCATATCAATCACTCCATTTCCCTATTTTTACACATCATATCATACAAACAAAAAAATGTCAAACATATATTTGACATTTTTGAAAATTTATAAAAATATATCATTTAGCTTATGGTGTTGTAGTTGGTCCTTCAACTACTCCTGATTTACCATTTAATGTATAAACATTCTCACTAGCAGTAAAAGTTATTTTAATTGAATCTCCTTCTGCTGTTGCTTCTGCACCAGCTTGTTGCTTGTCTAATTGTGTTGATAAGTCTGCTGCTGTAATACCTACTGATGACTTATAATCTCCATCTGCATATTTTTCAGTAACTGCTGCATTATAAGCTAATGCAATTTGTTCTTTTTCTTCTCCAATCTTTGTGTCAATTCTTGCTCTGTTAGCTTGTTCTATAATTCCATTATCACCTGTTAATACAGCAATACTTACCGTTGCTAAAATCAATAATATAATAATTGTTATGATAAGTGCAATTAGTGTAATACCTGCTTCTCCACTACCTTTCTTTGAAATTGTGTTGTTTTGTAATCTCTCCATTGTTTTCATACAAATCCTCCTTCTTTACTTTTGTTTATTTACTATTTTTTAATAGTTATTAATTTACTTTTTCAATATACTATAAGTTTCATTTTTTTGCAATACTTTTTATGATATTTTTTTATTTTTTTGTCATTTTTTGTTACTAGTCAGCCTACTCTTGTATTTTTTAGTGAGAAAACAAATAATAAGGCTGGACAGTATCCATTTTTTTATCTTTAATTTTAAAAGGAAGATAAGTTTCTATCTCTCCTTATTTTATATAAAGACTTGGGTCTACTGGCAAAGAATCTTTCATAATTTCAAAATGAAGATGTGGTTCATCTGCAATCTCAAATACCGCCGTATTTCCAACTGTTCCAATGGATTGTCCTTTTTCTACTTTTTCGCCTTCTACGACAAATTCTGATGTCAATAAATTAGAATATACGGTTTGGAAATTATCATCATGTTCAATTACAATTGTCAATCCATATCTTGGATCACTTTTAATTGATTTTATAGTACCTGTTTCAGCTGCTTTTACAACAGTAGTCTTATCTGCTTTTAAATCAATTCCCATATGAGTTGTCCACTCTTTTAACGTTTCTGAATAAATTAGATTATCTTGTGCATATTCTCTTACTACTTCGCCTTCTACTGGCTTTTCAAAGCTTAATTCTTTTTTGGTTTCTACTGGCTTAGCCTCTGAATTGGTTGTAACATTAGCTGTATTAGTCGATTTGCTTCCATTTGCTGTGTTCGTATTAGTCTTGGTTTGATTGGTTGTATTTTTTGATTTTGTTATATTGGTTGTATTGGTCTGATTTGTAGTATTTGTCGTATTTTTTGTGTTGTTTGTGTTTATTGCATTTAGCTCATTGGCTGACTCCTCTACTGACTTTCCTATTTCTGTACTAGCACTTTCTGTATTTTGTGTATTACTGCTATTAATAGCTGCTATTTGTTCTAAATTGATGCTTCCTTCTTTCATATCATCACTCAAATTTTTACTGTACATAAATAAAGCAAAAACAATTACTGCTAAAATTGCAACTCCAATCCCTGCATACAAAATGATGCGATCCGTTGGTGATGGCTTATTTGGCAATTTTTTTCTTCTCGTTTCTCTTCTCATAGAATCCTCCTTTAAATAGTTTATTAATACAAGTATTTCCTATTTTTAGAAGAATATTCATTTATAAAGAATTTATTTCTTTTATTTCGATTCCTACATAAAAATGGTTGATAATTTCTTCATAATTACTTCCCTGTTTTGCCATGGTATCAGCTCCTGTCTGGCTCATTCCAACACCATGTCCATATCCTTTTACGTTAAATTTTATTTTATCTGCTTCTTTGCTTATTTCAAAATTAGTGGATCGCAAGCCAAAAATCGTTCTTGTTTCTACACCTGATAGTTCATGATTTCCGAACTTGACAGTCTTTACTCGATTGCTATCTGTATATTCTAATATTTTGATATCTTCGTTATTTTCGAAATTAATTTGAATATCTTCATATTTTGTTTTTAACTTTTGAATTAGTTCTGCATCAGAAAACTCTGCCTCTGAAGCATATTGTCTATATCCTTCTTCTCCTGCTGTTTGTACTACTTGCAAATAGGGAAATCCACTTCCTCCCCAGACATTCACAGGAAGCTCTGTTGTTCCTCCACTATTGGCATGAAAAAAGGCGTTGATTGGTTCATTTTGATAGGTAATCATTTTCCCTTGTGTTTCTTTAACACATTGTTCTATTTTTTGCCAATTACTTTCTTGTTTACTTTCTTCCCATCGAGCCAATCGATCTTCTTTCGAAACCCAAGCTTGACAACAAGTAGAATCATCACAAATATCAGCATTATCATGTTTTTTATTTTTCGCTTTATAAATCGTATAAGTTCTAGCCACTATCGCTTGTGCCTTTAAAGCTTCTAATTCATAATCTGCTGGCATTTCTGCTGATACCACATGACAAAGATATTCATCTAATTCAACTTCTTCCACTTCTCCTGTTTTCTTATGAAGTAATTGAATTGTGCCATAATTTTTATAATTGTACTTCGTATCTTCTGTATTTTTTTCTGGTGTTTCTTCTGTCGTTTCTACTTTGCTAACTTGATTTTCATTGTTTTCTTCTGCTGTATCTGAATTAACTGGCTTGTCCTGTTTAGTAAGTAAGGCTGGCATTAGAAAACAAATAAAAATAAAGGCAAAAAAATATATCAAAAATTTTTTCACAACTCTTCCTCCTTTCAAAACTCCTATGACATCCCCACTGGTTCCGGGTTTTTTTGGGGACGATTGCCAAGAAAGACTGTTTCATATGCTTCATCCAACCAATAGGGAATGTAATTTTATTTTATATCATTAAAAATTTAATAGTTAATTATAATAAATTGCCAAAAAGATTCGTCTCTCTTGGCAATCGTCCCCAAAAAAACCCGGAACCAGTGGGGACGGACATCAGGCTTCTATTAGTTTATTTCGCATATTTCCTAGAATCTTGCGTTCCACTCTTGAAACTTGCACTTGTGTAATACCTAAAATCTTTGCTACCTGTGCTTGTGTTTTTTCTTTATAAAACCTCAGCAAAATAATTTCCTTATCTCGTGCTTCCAAATTTTCAATCAATTGTTTAACGACTATTTTATTTGTAATCAGTTCTTCCTCATTACGATTATTGGATAATGTTTCCATTAAGTTGATGCTATTTCCATCTTTCTGATTCGTATAAGTACTGTTTTCAAGAGATTCTATGGTATTACTAGATTCCATTGCTAAAATAACATCTTCTCTGGAAGCTTTTAATTCTTTTGCTATTTGATTTATGCCTATTTCTTCCCCTTTTTTATAAAAATATTCTTTTTGTAATTCTTTAATTTTGATACTTAATTCTTTGATACTTCTGCTCACTTTAACAGGACCATCATCTCTAATATATCGCTTGATTTCTCCAATCATATATGGCACTGCATAGGTCGACAGTTTTACATCAAAATTTAAGTCAAATCGTTGAATTGATTTAATAAAGCCCATACATCCAACTTGGTATAAATCTTCTAATTCATATCCTCTTCCATTAAATCTTTTTACAATACTCCATATTAATCCATTATTTTGTTCCACCAACTTTTCCAATTCCGATTTATCTCCGTGTTTGGGCTTTTTTGATTGTTTCTTTATCATTTTCGTACATCATTAAACCCCTCTATTTCTTTAATCATTTGTTGTCATCATTTGAAAATCTTCCTCTTCTTCTTTTATACTTGGCTTTATCTTCTTGCTCATTGTTACTTTTGTTCCTAATCCAACAATAGACTCAATCTCCATAGTATCCATAAAACTTTCCATAATGGTAAATCCCATACCAGACCTTTCAAGATTTGGTTTTGTTGTATATAATGGTTCTCTTGCTATAGCAACATTTTCAATGCCCTTACCGGTATCTGAAATCTCAAGAATAATTTCATTCTCTTTCAGATGTCCTACAATCTTCACAATTCCTTGTTTATTCTCATAGCCATGAATAATACAATTTGTCACAGCCTCTGAAACTGCTGTTTTAATATCAGCTAGTTCCTCAATCGTAGGATCTAATTGTGCTGCAAACGCCGCAACTGTTAACCTTGCAAACGCTTCATTACTAGACCTGCTAATAAATTCTAATTTCATTTCATTTTCAAAAATATCATTCATCTCTCTTTTATCCTTTCTTCTTTGCTTGGGTGTTTTTTGGGACAGGTTATTCCTAATAAGCACTACTATGGCGATGGCGACTTTGTGCCTGTCCCAAACTCGCCAAACTCACCAAACTCGCCACTGGAATTAGCTTTAAAATCCCACTCATTTCAAATATCCTTTTTACACTTTGTGTTAAGTTACTGACTTCTAGCCTAGCACCTATCATGTTAGCAAATTTGTATCTTCCTATTACCATTCCTATTCCTGCACTGTCCATGAAAGTAACACTACCAAAATCAAATATAACTTTTTTAGGCATATATCTTTCCATTTCATAATCTGCTTTCCTCCTTATCTTTTGTACACTACAATCATCAATTTCATCTGTGATTTTAAATATTAGAAGCTTGTCCTCTTCATAAAATTTTGATTCCATTCTTTCTCCTTCCTAAGGATGATTTCAATTTAAAAAAACTTTGGTATATGATAAGAAAATCTTCTAAACTTCTTATGATATAAATATTTTTCAAATTGCTCCTCTTTTGTTTTTCTTTTTGTATTATAATATAGTTTCCATTTTTTTCCAAGAGTAAAATTTAAGAAGTTTTGTCGTTTTGTTAGAAGTTTTCGACAAAAGAACATCATCAGAATTAAAATATCTACCCTTTTAACATATACTCGTTGTTCTTCTGCAAAAATTTCATAGTTTCCTACACAACAAAAAAACACACTCTATTTCTAAAGTGTATTTTTTGTTATATGCTTTATATTTCCATGAAAGCAGGTTGTTCCTCTGTACCCTTGGTTTTCATATCTTTAACGGTATCTATATTTCCTGTTACTCTAGCTTGCATTTTTCCCATTAAATTTGCTGTAACATTTTGATTTCTACCTACTATTTTTTCTATCTTTTTATTCATACGTTCACAAAAATCTTCGGTTTGACTTTCTGTACGTTGTCTTACTTCTGGAACTTTTTCTTCTTTCAAATAGCTAACTTTTTCTTGAAATACCTTTGTATCGTCTCTTTGATTTATGAGAGCTCCTGCTATTTTTTGAAATATATTCTGTTTTTTCATTGCTCTCAATTCTTTATCTTTCTTTTCGATCGCGTCGTCTATAGCATTCATTCTTTCTATTTCACAGTTTATCAATTGTTCGTCATAGTAATGTTCTAATTCTCGTAAATATTTCTTTTTATTTTTTGGATTTTGAAAATTTTGTTTAATTTGCATTACATCCCCTATATCTTGAGGGCTTTCCCCTATATCTTGAAAGCTTTTTTCTTGTTTCATTCTAACATACGCAAGTATACAACTCAGTTCTTGATTTTGGCAATTCCTTCTATTTCTTTCTATTTTTTCAACACTTTCTTGATAGATTTCTTGGATTTCACGTAAACTTTCCTCGTATTCTCGTAAAACCTCCTCTTTTCTTTCTTTGTTTTCTCGATAAGTATCTTGATATCTTTTGAATCGTCCCATAAGCTTATCTTTCATTCCATTTTCTTTGTTTTCTCGATAAGTATCTTGATTTCTTTTCAATCGTCCCATAAGCTTATCTTTCATTTCATTTACTTTATCACTAATTAATTGTTCTCCTTGTTTGGCAAACTTATATTCTACTACAATTCCACTTTCGCAGCATAGTTCTTGTAATTCTTGCATCAGTTGCATTATTTTTTCTTGTTTCTTTTCTCCCATATTTTTTGTTTTCCAAACCTTGCTAATATCACTAAATTCTTGTTTCTTCAATCTCATTTTACCTTTCTCCTTGCCTATTATTATTCATCTTCAGCCAATAATTGATCAATCTGTGCTCTTATAAATGCTTTTTTCTCATTCAGTTCTTTTTCTATCTTTTCTAACTCTTCTATTGTCGCTTTTTCCATATCTATTAGTTTACCATTTATAATTACTGTATGGCCCTTTTTCATTTGCTTCCTCCTAATATAATATAATATAATATAATTACTAATTTTATTATAATATTCCTTATTAAAAAGTCAATATTTGTTACAAAATTGTAATTAAGTTGACTTCTTTGTGTAATAATTTTATCAAATTTTCTCTTATCTACTTATGTTTCACAATTTTCTATCTTACTTAACATCTCCTTATATTTCTCAAGCTTATTCCTTTCCTCTTCAATTTTAGCTTGTGGAGCTTTATTGATAAAACCTGGATTCGAAAGCATTTTTTCACATCTTGCAATTTCTTGTTCTAATCTTATCCTTTCTTCTGCTTGTCTTTTACGTTCTTCCTCTTTGTCGATCAACCCTTCTATTGGCATATATAGTTCTATTCCATCTGTTATAATTTGAATGCTATCAGTTGGAATTCCTGTTTTATTATTTTGAACTGTCACACTTTTTCCAAAACCTAATTTTAATAAAAATTCTTTTGCTTCTTCTATTTCTTTTTTATACCTTTCTGTGACAAAAATCAAGTCTGCTTTTTTGGATGGATGGATATTTTTATTAGCTCTTACATTACGGATTTCAACAATGATTTCTTTGATTTTTTCCATGATTTGTTCTTCTTTTTCAAAGGCAAACTCTGATTTTACTTCTGGCCAGCTAGAAACCATTAATTCTTGCTTGCTATATTGCACTAAATTAGCATAAATTTCAGAAGTGACAAATGGCATAAATGGATGTAATAATTTCATAGTTGTTCTTAATACATGATTTAGAATATCACTTACTGCCACTTTGGTTTCTTCATCTTCACTATAAATTCTGTTTTTTACCATTTCGATATACCAATCACAAAATTCATTCCAAATGAAACTATAAATTTTATCTAAGGCAATTCCCAAATCATAATTTTCTATATTTTTCGTTACTTCTGCCACTAATCTGTCTAGTTTATTTAAAATCCATTTATCTTCTAATGTTAATAATTCTGAATGGTACCTACGTGTTTGTTTGTTATACACTTTTTCACAAAATGCTTTTACTTTTTCTTCATCTGGTATATTACTAATCACAAATTTAGCAGCATTCCAAATTTTATTGGCAAAATTAGAAGCTTGATCTAATTTTTCTGGCATATAGCGGATATCATTTCCCATAGTTGTTCCAGACAATACAGAAAAACGCAAGGCATCTGCCCCATATTGGTCAATTA
>CANOYI010000054.1 GCA_947571515.1 uncultured Clostridium sp.
TTCATAGGCATAAATTAGTAGACCTTCGAGAAAAAGTGCAGTGGCATGTGTCGACCAACTGCACTTTTTCGTAGAAGTTCTACGTATTTATTTTTATTTAATAACAACTATTATACTTAATTCTCTACACTTTAACATTGTGCTACACCAACACTGCCAAATAAGTTTATCTTATTTGTGCAAGTTCCTTTTTTGTATTTTAACATTGGCTTTTATTTTATTGGAACTTGCTAGGTTGAGATTGCTTTTGAACAAGTTTTACTTGTGAAAATGCAAGCGAAACCGTAGCAGTGTGGTAATATATTTTTCTTTTTGAAGTTACTTTTACAATTCACCAAAATCATGATTTTTTCCTCCGTCCCCAAAATCATCTTCTTCTACAACAACCACATGTCTGATTCGAATTTGAAACTATGTTAACTCTTGTCGTTGTTCCATCTGGACTTGTTATTTGATAACTACGTTCGTTATCATTATTATTTTGATTACAACCACAATTATTAGATGTACTATTTTGAAGACTCCTGATTGTTAATACATTATTATTACCATTATCATCATTATTGTTGTTACAACAGCATGAATTCTCTCTTCTACAACCACTTAAACTTCTATTTCCTAATCGATTTAAGAGTCTCGTTACCATACAAACAATAAATGCTGTAATGAAGCTAAGAATAGCATATACAATAGCGGCAATTAAAAAGTTTAAGTTATTCACAATAAATGTAACAATTAGAAAAATAGCAAATATGATAGCAGCAACTAATGCAGGACATTTTAAGATTTTTTGCAAAGCAATTGAAATAATAATAACAGCAATTGGTAATGCAAAAAATATAAGTAAAATATTCATAACCTTTCTCCTTTTCATTTTTTTCTATATTTTATGCATTATCGTTATTTTTGGTTAACCAGTTTATTTACTAAAAAATATTATCTATCTATTAATGAACCATACATTACCTATCCTTCATACTCTACTTTTACTAAATACAATCCTTGTGGCGGTAATGTTTTTCCCGCTTTTCCCCTTTCCTTTTCTTCTATGATGTTAGGGATTTCTTCTGGATCTAAATTCCCCAATCCAACTTCTACTAAAGTTCCAGCAATAATTCTTACCATATTATATAAAAATCCATTGCCTGTTAATTCAATCCATATTTTATCATTCTCTTTTTCTATGATTTGTGCTTTATAAATAGTTCTTACACTACTTTTTGAACTAGTTCCACTTGCTTTAAAAGCCTTAAAATCATGTTCTCCCTCAAAATATTGAATTGCTTTCTTCATTTTATTAATATCTAATTTCATAGGAATATGGGTTTCTAAATTTCGATAAATAGCTGTTCCTACTTTTGAATTATTAATAATATATCGATACGTTTTCTTTTTACAAGAAAGCCTACTATGAAATCTCTCATCCACTTCTTCGGCTGACTTAATGAGAATTGATTTTTTCAGATTACTATTAATCGCTATGGCAAATTTTTCGATCGGAATATTAGAATTGGTTTTAAAATTTGCTACTTGTCCGAAGGGCATGCACACCACTGTCTGTTCTTCCAGATGCCATTAATTCAACTTCTTCTCCTGTTATTTGCTCAATCGCTTTTTCTATAGTACCTTGTATATTTAATTTTGTTGGTTGGCGCTGCCAACCGATTGAATTCTTTGCCATCGTATTCGATTATTAATTTTATATTTCTCATCTTCTTACCTTTCTATCAAGAACAAATCGGAAAGCCTTAAGATTAGCATAATTTAAACTTTTTTCTTTGGCTTTCCGTTAATTTGTTCGTGTGCCAAATTTATGAAATAAATTTGTGTACAATGTTTTTTATATATTAGAAAGTCTGTATGACTTTCCTAATATAGAACAAACAAAGTCGCTTATAATAGCGACTTTATTATTTACTTTCTTGATTTTCCTCTTGTTTCACTTTCTCTTTTTTCATATTTTCTTTTATTTTCTTCAATTTATCTTTTCTTTCTTTTCTCTCAGTAGTAAATCTTTTTGTTACAACATTACTAATTAAAATCTTCTTTAAAACATCTTCTCTCACATCAGCAATCAAAGTCCCATCTTTTGCTACCGATATTTTTCCAGTCTCCTCAGAAATTACTACAACAATGCTATCTGATTCTTTGGATATGCCAATTGCTGCTCTATGTCTTGTTCCTAACTCCTTTGCAATATCTTTATCATCTGCTAATGGCAACACACATGCTGCAGCAGCAATTTTATTTCCTGCTATAATAGCAGCCCCATCATGCAAAGGTGTTTTAGGTTCAAATATATTTACTAATAGTTGTGGTGAAACATCTGCATCCATTGGTATTCCTGTTGCTATAATATCTTGTATTTTAATATCTCTCTCTAATACAATCAATGCCCCTGTTTTTGCTTTAGAAAGCTCTGTTGCTGCAATAACCACTTTATAAATATCTTCTTTTGTTTTCATTGATACATCTTTGTCAATTCCAAAAAATTTGGTTAATTTATTGGTTCCTAATTGTTCTAACCCTCTCCTCAATTCTGGCTGGAAAATAACAATAATAGCAATCACTCCTAAATTCATGATGCCTGTTAATATCCAATTCAGAATTTTTAAGTTAAGAAGTCCACTTACCCAAGTTGCAATAATAAAAAGTGCAATTCCTTTTATCAATTGCCATGCTCTAGAACCTCTTACTACTTTAAAAAAGCAATATAATAAAAATATTACAATTGCTAAATCCAATATTAATGTAATTAATTCAAATGGGTTTTCTTGCAATGATTTAATATATGACATAATGTTGTCTTTGTAAAAATTTTCCCAATTCATTCCTAAATTTATTACCACTTGTTTCTCCTTCTCTTTGAAGTTTAATAATGCCAAACCTTCGATTATCTTTCAAACGTAGTTTGAAAAAGAATTGTTATTTGGCTAGGCAAACAAATTTTTAATTTATGAGGCGTGCGTGTGCACGTTGATTAAATTAAAAATGAAGTTTAACAACGCCAAATGATAATTATCTTTCAAACTTATGCCATTAAAGCATAAACAAGAGTGATTCCTGTTCCTGCTACCATTAAAAGAGCTAAGATTCCTGCCATAATCTTAACAAATATCTCGCCCTTATCATATTGTCTTTTAGGTTTTTTTACTTTTACTTTTTCTTCTTTCTTTTTCATTTGAATTCATCCTCTCTCAATACTCTAAACTAATTATAATTATATCACATTTTGTCAAATTTTCAATTGTCTCATTGTAAATTCTCAGAAAAAATCCAATTGGCATAAGTACCAATCGGACATTTTAATTAATCGTTTGTTCCTGTACCATCAAATGGTATGAATTTATTTACTACACTATCTGGCGTTACTTCTTCTGTTCTAAACATCATAAATGATGTATTTATTTTATTTTCAACTAATTGTTCTACCTCATCTTGTGAAGCATGTTCTGCTAATACCAATTCACTAACTAATATTTGTTTTGCATTGTTTAGCATTTTCTTTTCACCTGTTGATAATCCTTTTTCTTTTTGTTTAAAACTCAAGTTTCTAACTACGTCAGCCACTTCGTAGATGTCTCCACTTTTCATTTTATCCATATTATCTCTATATCTCTTATTCCAGTTTTTATCCATTTCTGTTTCGTCTTTCTCTAGTATCCCAATTACTTTATCTGCTGAACTTTTATCTATAATATTTCTTACTCCTACTGTTTCTGCCTTTGCTGTTGGTATCATTACTTTTACTTCTCCAGGCATCTTCAATATGTAATAAGATTGTTTCTCTCCTAAAATATCTTTTTCTTCTATTGAATCTATTACCCCTGCCCCATGCATTGGGTATACAATTTTGTCTCCTACATTGAACATGTAAGCCAACTCCTTTCGGCATTTTTGATATACTCGGTGAAAAAAAGATAATAAAGTTATATAAATAGTTATGGTATTTAATAACTTTATTGGATTTTTTAACCATATCTATTATACAACAAAAAAAGATAAAAGTCAAAGCCTTTGGGCTTATTTTTTTATGTATATTTTGCCTGTATCCCACTATTTTCTAAGTAAAAAAATTTTTTCAGATTTTTTTATAATATAGAAAATTTTAAATTCGTTTTTTATTAATTCGTAGAGCCAAATCCTCCCTTTCTTTCGCCTTGTGCCTCGTCATTATCTGTCACAAGATACTTTTGGAAGATAGCCTGTCCAATTGCTTCTCCTTTTTTTATCGTAATGTCTTCTTCTTTGATATTATAAAACGCAAACATAAAATGCCCATCATTATCTGGATTTCCATAATAGTCTTTATCAATAACGCCTACACTATTGGCCATAATTAGCCCTTTTTTCTTTGGATTCGAACTTCTATTATATAATAACATAACCTCATCATCTTGCATATAAGCTTTTAATCCTGTTTTTACCAAAGTAGGATTCATTCCTTTCTTAAAAGTTGGTATCACTACATCTTCTGCTGCCTCAATATCATACCCAGCTGAATATTTTGTTTTTCTAATTGGCAAATTAATTTGTTGATTTTCAAATCCCTTTGCTATTTCAAATCCTCTTAACTTTTCCATTTCTTCCTCCTTACTAACCCTAGACATATTTAATCTTTCAAAGTTTATTATATTTTTTATAAAGTCACAATTCGGGGAGACCAACAAGCTTACAGTCTGTTATGCAATTACAGACTGTGCGAAGTTGGGAGTGACTTTCTAAAAAATATAATAAACTTTTTAATATAAAAATTAATCGAGCTAAGTAGTAATATTTTTTCATAAAACACATCAATTGTCAAGAGGGACAAAAGGTTTAAATTTCAACTTTTTTGCAAATTTCTCCCCAGTAGTAACATTTATTTTTCGACAAAATATAATAATACTAGGAGGCGTAAAACGATATGAAACAGCAAGAAAAAACACTAAACCAATTGCCTTTAAACACAAAAGGAATGATTCAAAAATTAAATTGTCAAGGAAATATTCGAAGAAGATTATTAGACTTAGGATTTGTAAAAGGAGCGTCTATCACTCCTGTTCTAATCAGTCCCTCCCAAGACCCTCGTGCCTTTTCGATTCGTGGTACTTTAATCGCCATTCGAAAAGAAGACGCCAATTTGATAACAATTGAATTTTAATGTAACTTTTCCATTTTTATTTCATACCATATACTATTAAATATAAATTTTGGAGGTTATGTATGGGACTTACAAAATCTTCTACAGGAAGTCGTTTATTAGTAGATGACTTATCCTTTTTAAAAGATAACTGTGATTATGTAATTGCTTTAGCTGGGAATCCTAATGTAGGAAAATCTACTATTTTTAATAATCTAACAGGTATGCATCAACATACTGGTAATTGGCCACGGAAAGACAGTTAGTAATGCTACTGGTAATTGTATTTACCAAGATACTGACTTTCTTTTTGTGGACATTCCAGGCACTTACTCGATTATGTCTAATTCAGAAGAAGAAGAAATTGCTCGAGATTATATTTGTTTTGGCAATCCAGATTGTACAGTCATTGTAGTAGATGCCACTTGCTTGGAACGAAATTTAAACCTTGTTTTTCAAACCATGGAAATTACAAATAATATCGTTATTTGTGTTAATTTACTCGATGAAGCCAAAAAGAAAAAAATACATATTGATTTAGAAAAATTATCAGATGAACTTGGTGTTCCTGTTGTTGGAACAACCGCCAGAAAAAAGAAAACGTTAAATCATCTAATGCATACCATAAGTCAAGTATGTACTCGGTAAAATCAAACCTTCTCCTAAAAAAATCACTTACACAAAAGTAATTGAAACTGGCTTGTCTAAACTTACACACGTGTTAAAAAATGAATTTTCTCTTTCCACCAATCTATCCCGTTGGATTAGTTTAAAGATCATAGATGGTGAAGAAAAGATTTTACAATCCATTGAAGAAAATCTTGGTATTGATTTATTGAATAATGAAGCTTTAGAAGATACTAAAACTATAGTTCGTACAGAACTACAGGAAAATAACATTTCTGAAAACAATTTTAAAGACCTAATTGTATCTAGTATTATGCACAAATCAGAAACAATTTGTGGAAAAGTCTGCACTTTTAAAGATGAGAATTATTCCAACCGAGATAGAAAAATTGATAAAATTCTGACTTCTAAGAAATTTGGAATTCCTATCATGATTTTATTTTTAGGAATTATCTTTTGGCTTACCATAGTAGGTAGCAATTATCCTTCACAAGCTTTGTTTGCTATATTTGCTTGGCTACAAGAAAAGCTATTTTTGGTTGCCGATTTTTTACATTGTCCAGAGTGGCTTTCTTCTATGCTAATTTCGGGTATTTATCAGACTTTGACTTGGATTGTGTCTGTTATGCTACCTCCTATGGCTATTTTCTTTCCTCTTTTTACGATTTTAGAGGATTTGGGCTATCTTCCTCGAATTGCTTTTAATATGGATGGCTTGTTTAAGAAGTGTTGTTGCACTGGTAAGCAAATGATTACTATGTGCATGGGATTTGGCTGTAATGCTGCTGGTTGCGTTGGATGTCGAATTATTGATTCGCCAAGAGAAAGACTAATTGCTATTTTAACCAATAACTTTGTCCCTTGTAATCGGAAGATTTCCTTTCTTAATTTCAATTGCTACTATTTTTATGGCTGGTAGCATACATGGATTCGGTGCTTCTATTATCTCTACCATTGCTGTTATCTTTGTAATTTTACTAGGAATTTTCTTTACCTTAATGATTTCTAAGTTACTATCTAAAACAATCTTAAAAGGAATGCCTTCCTCTTTTGTATTAGAATTGCCACCTTATCGAAAGCCTCAATTTGGAAAAGTTTTAGTCCGTTCCATTTTTGACAGAACTTTATTTGTATTAGGAAGAGCAATTAGTGTTGCAGCCCCAGCTGGATTAGTCATTTGGTTGTTTGCTAACATAGGAATTAATGGTGAAAGCTTACTTAATTTAATTGCTAATTTCTTAAATCCATTTGCTCAATTAATGGGATTAGATGGCTATATTTTAACTGCTTTCATCCTTGGTATTCCAGCCAATGAAATTGTATTGCCAATTATCTTGATGTGCTACTTGGGTGGTAACTCTTTAGTTAATTTAGAAGATACCTTTTCCATTGGTCAAATTCTAATTTCTAATGGTTGGACGATTTTAACTGCTATTAATGTGATGTTATTTACAGTTTTACATTATCCTTGTAGCACGACTCTTCTGACAATTAAGAAAGAGACTGGTAGTTGGAAGTGGACGGCTCTTAGTTTCTTGCTTCCTACTATTTGTGGTATTGTAGTTTGTATGTTGACTAATTTGATTTATCATGTGTTTTTAATTATATAACAATAAGAAGAGGTTCATTATTGCCTCTTCTTATTGTTGTTTTCATATAAAAAATTTATTAACTTTTTTATTTTAAAAAGTCATATTTTCTTTCAATTATGTTGTTATTATTAGTATACTTATTTTTCTACCACATAATGCACATTTGCTCATAAAGTACAGCTATATTCTTTCATTTAGAAATGCTATTAAATTCCTATTAAAATTCTCTTTATCATCATAAAAAGTTCCATGTCCAGAGCGCTCAAAAGGAAATAAAATAGAATTCTGAATTTGTTTATGCATAATTTCTGCCATAGGAAATGGACATATCTTATCCTCTTTCCCGTGAAAAATTCCTGTTGGCACATCAATATATTTTAAATCTTCAAATGTACTTTCATCTCTTAGAGCTATTAAAGAATTCATTTCTCCCAATCCAGAAGCACTATTATTCAAATTTTGCATCCAATCTTTAAAAGGTTTGGAAGGCTGCTTATAAAAAAATATACCTCCAAAATATTCATTCAGAGCTGGTCTATCTTTATATCCCAATTCTATTAACTGATTCGTCGCTTCTATCGTTTGACCATATGGATTATTCATTGATTTACAATAGGAAGGAACTGCTGCATCACATAAACACAATTTTCTAACTCCATATCCTCTATATAACTGCATATATCTAGTAACGATAGCACCTCCCATAGAAAATCCCAATAAATCAAAATTCTTTAGATTTAATGCATAAATAACATAATATAAGTCTGTTGCAAATTGATTGTAATCATATCCATTGCTTGTTACATCTGAAGCACCAAATCCTCTTAAATCAATGCTTATCACTCTATATCCAGCTTGTATTAAATCTGGCAATTGATACTCAAACATTTTATGAGATAAAGGCCAACCATGAACTAATACTATCGTTTTGTTTCCTCTTGGATTTAATTCATATACCGCTATGTTAGCATTATCACTAGATGGAATATAAAACATAAAAATCACTTCTTTCTAAAATCATATACTATATCATATGATTCTAGAAAAATTTTGTTTTAATATTCCTTTGGATTCAACCCCTCCAATTCTGGTAAAACAAATCTACCATCTTTTCTAACCAATACGCCATCAAAATAAATCTCTCCTCCTCCGTGTTCAGGAGTTTGAATATTCACAATATCCCAATGAATACTAGAACGATTGCCATTATCACTCTCTTCTAAACTATCACCTGGCGTAAAATGAAAACTACCTTTAATCTTCTCATCAAATAACGTATCCCCTATTGGTTTTTCCATATATGGATTCAATCCCAACGCAAACTCTCCAATATATCTTGCTCCCTCATCTACATCCAATATCTCATTTAATTCTTTTGTCTTATTAGAAGTTGCCTTTATAATTTTCCCCTCTTTAAATTCAAATCTAATATTATGAAAAGTAATTCCATTATACGTTGTTTCTGTATTATATGAAATATAGCCATTCACACTTGTTTTGACTGGTGCAGATGCCACTTCGCCATCTGGAATATTAAACGTCCCCACATATTTCTCTGCTGAAATCCCTTTAATACTAAATGTTAAATCTGTTCCATCTCCTAAAATATGCACTTTGTCTGTATGATTCATTAAATCCTTCAATGCATCCATTGCTTTTGACATTTTAGCATAATCTAAATTACATACCTTAAAATAAAAATCCTCAAATTCATCTTGATTCATTCGTGCCATTTGTGCCATTGAAGCATTTGGATATCTTAAAATGCACCATCTCGTATTTTTCACTCTTTCTTCAAAATGAACTGGAACCGTATAGTACTTATTATATAATTCTATCCTGTGTTTTGGTATTCCGCTTAATTCAGTACTATTTGAATTAGCTCTTATTCCTATGTAGGCATCCATATCTTTCATTCTCATTTGGTCATGCTTAGCATATAATTTTATTTGTTCCTCTGTTGCATTTTCTAACATGACTCGTAAAATTTCATAATTCACAATATTAAAATATGGTTTGGCTCCTATCTCTTCAGCTTTTTTTATTAATTCTTTTGCTAAAGGAACACCATCTTCTCCTAATAATTCAATTAAAAGATTTTCCTCTTGTTTTATCTTAATGGAATAGGTTAATAACTGATTGGCTAATTTTTCAATTCTTATATCTTTCATAATACCTCCCTTTTCTTCCCAATTTATGAGACAACTAAAACCTCTCCCCATTGTCTCATATTTTTATATTTTTTTCCATATTTTTGTTTTATCTTTTCAAATTAGTGGTATAATCTTTATAAATAAAAAATGGAGATGATTATTTTGACAAACAATACAACCAAAGATGAAGTAAATGTTATTAAATTATATGGACAAGAAGCCACTTTGCCAAAAGAAGATTTTATCAAAAAATATAAGGTAAAAGAAGATGGGCTTTCCTCAAGTGAAGCAGAAGAGAGACTTCGCAATTTAGGTCTAAATGAGATCAAACAAGCCAGACCAAAAAAGTGGTATCATTATTTTTTAGAGAGTTTATTTACCCCTTTTAATTGTATTTTACTTGGGATTGTAGCTATTTTAATTTATACCGATATCTATTTACCACCTACACCAAGTTATGCCAATATTATCGTAATTGCCATTTTAGTCTCTGCCAGTACCTTATTAGATTTCTTTGAAGAATATCGTTCTAATAAAGCAGCAGAAGAACTAAAACAAATGGTAGCCACTACAACAACAGTTATTCGTAATGGAGAAGAAATAGAAATCCCGATTCGTGAAGTAACGTTAGGAGATGTTGTGCTTCTTTCTGCTGGTAGTATGATTCCAGCTGACTTAAGGGTAATAGAAGCAAAGGATTTATATGTTGGGCAATCTTCTTTAACTGGTGAATCAGATAGCGTTAAAAAAACGGTAGAGAGTGAATTATCAATCAATGAGTTAGATAGCATTGCAGACTTAGACACCATTTGCTTCATGGGAACCAATGTTATTTCAGGAAGTGCGAAAGGAATTGTTATCAAAACAGCTGACTCTACTTACTTTGGTAAGGTAGCTCATACCTTGACAGTTGGAAAACCTAAAACAGCTTTTCAAAAAGGAATTGAAAGTATTAGTAGGTTGTTAATCCGTTTCATGCTAATTATGATTCCTATCGTCTTTTTACTAAACGCATGGAAACATGATATTATCACAGCCTTTACATTTGCTGTGGCGATAGCCATTGGAATTACTCCTCTTTTATTACCAGTTATTTTATCTTCTAGCTTATCCAAAGGTGCTATCCGAATGTCTAAGAAAAAAACCATTGTGAAAAAACTAGATTCCATTCAAAACTTTGGTGCTATGAATATCTTATGTACAGATAAAACAGGAACATTGACAGAAGACAAAATTGTTTTAGAAAAATATTTAGATATTGAAGGGGAAGAAGACCTTAGAATTTTAAAACATGCTTTCTTAAATTCCTATTTTCAAACTGGTCTAAAAGGAAATATTGATGAAGCTGTTATCAAAAGAGGCTTGGAAAATAATATGGGGGAACTTTTAGGGAAATATAAGAAAATCGATGAAATCCCCTTTGATTTCTCCCGTAGACGTTTGTCCATCATTGTAAATGATGGTAATAAAAAGCAATTGATTACCAAAGGTGCTGTAGAAGAAATTTTAAATATCTGTACAATGGTAGATTATAAAGGAGAAGTTTCTCCCATTACCAAAGAAATTAAAGAAAATATTAGACAAATTAGTAAAAAATTAAATGAAGATGGTTTAAGAGTTGTTGCTGTATGCCAAAAAAATGATATTGCTACTATCGAAAACTTTTCAGTTAGCGATGAAAAAAATATGATATTATTAGGATTTATTGGATTCTTAGATCCACCAAAAGAAAGTGCCAAAGAGTCTATCGAAAAATTAAATCGTGCAGGTATACGTGTCATGGTCTTGACAGGAGATAATGCAGAAGTCACCAGATGTATTTGTAATAAAGTTGGTATTAACTCTAAAAATATTGTATTAGGAAGTAAACTTGATAAATTAACTGATGCCGCTGTTTTACGATTATTAAGAAAAACCAATATATTTGCCAAACTATCTCCCATTCAAAAAGCTAGAATTGTAAGACTTTTAAGAGAAGCTGGAAATGTAGTTGGTTATATGGGAGATGGTATTAATGATAGTCCTTCTCTTACCAATTCAGATGTTGGTATCTCTGTTGATACCGCAGTTGATATCGCAAAAGAAGCTGCTGATATCATCTTATTAGAAAAAGACTTAAATGTTTTGTTAGACGGTGTCACAGAAGGTAGACGTACCTATGTCAATCTCATGAAATATATTAAACTAGCAACAAGTTTTAACTTTGGAGAAGTCGTTTCAGTTATTATTGCAAGTGCTTTATTACCATTTTTACCAGAAACGCCAATTCAATTATTAGTAGAAGGATTGCTTTACGATTTTGGGCAATTAACCCTACCTTTTGACCATGTGGACAAAGAATCCCTGCAACATCCGAAAAGTTTTTCCATTAAAAGTTTGAAAGAATTCATGTTTTTTATGGGGCCACTTAGCTCAGCATTTGATATGCTTGTATTTGCTTCTCTTTGGTTTATTTTCCAAGTGAGAGATGTCGCTACTTTCCAAACGATTTGGTTTAGTTATAGCATCACCTCTAATTTAGTAGGAATGCATATCATTCGAACAGCAAAATTACCATTCGTACAAAGTAACGCTCATAAAGCTGTTTACATTTCTTCGATTTCTTTAATCTTAATTGGAATTTTAGTTCCTTTTACTGGTTTGGGAAATTTGATTGGATTTGTACCGATTGCAACTAAATATATTTTCTTGATTTTTGCCATTACACTTCTTTATTGCTTTGTCGCTATTTTTGCTAAAAAGATTTATATTAAAAAATATGGAGAGTGGATCTAATAAATTGCCAAAAGGGACGATCCTTTTTGGCAATTTTTCTGTATATTATATTTTTTCTTAAATATGTATATTTTATATTTTATCATCTTCATCTATTATTGTCAATGAAAAGCCAATTTTTT
>CANOYI010000055.1 GCA_947571515.1 uncultured Clostridium sp.
GCTTTATTAAGTTTTTGTTACATTTTTTTCTGTTTTTTGTCCTTTTTCTTAGGGAGATAAGAAAAATTGCCAATAGCAACAGACTGCTTTTAGGCAATTTTGAATTTCTATATTTTAATTTACTTTTATATTTAACCCTTTCATAAAAAATTTTATTTTTCCTCAATTATTCTTTCAATTGACTTTTCTCTCATCTCTTTCATCAATCGACAACTATTATCCAATTTTTCTTGCTCATAATCATTCAAATCTATTTCAAGAAGTTCTCTCACTCCATTTCGCCCAATAATAGCAGGCACACCAATATAAATATCATCTTGACCATACTGGTCTTTTAAATAGGTAGAAACTGTTAAAATAGAATTTTCATCATCAAGAATAGCTCTAACCAATCGATTTAGTGCCATTCCAATTCCATAATAAGTAGCCTTTTTCTTTTCAATAATTTCATAAGCAGCATTTACTACCCCTTCATGTATCTTTTTCAAATCCTCCATAGGATGTTGACCATCTTTCATAATATCCTTTACTCTTTTACAGCCAACATAGGCATGATCCCAGGGTACAAAAGAAGAATCTCCATGTTCTCCCATAATATAAGCATGAATATTTTTGCTAGATACCTTCAAATAATCCGCCATTAGATAACGAAGTCTAGCCGTATCTAAAACAGTTCCTGAGCCAATTACTCTATTTTTTGCTAAACCTGACACTTTCCATACCACATAAGTCATTAAATCTACTGGATTACTCGCTACCACAATAATTCCATCAAATCCACTTTCCATAATTGATTTAGTAATTTGTTTCATAATCTTGGTATTCACTTCTGCCAATTCTAATCTTGTTTGTCCTGGTTTTTGTGCCACACCTGCTGTTATTACTACTATTTGTGCATCTTCACAATCACTATAATCACCTGCTTTAATAACCATCTTTTGAGGTGCATAGGGTAATCCATGTGACAAATCCATTTCTTCTCCCACTGTTTTTTCCTTATCAAGATCGATTAAAATAAGTTCTTCGATTCCTCCTCTGTTTAACATAGAATATGCCATACTCATTCCAACAAAACCTGTTCCTACTAGAACTACTTTTCCTTTTTTCATATCATTTTTCTTCCTTTCCTATATTAGAGACTACTACTTTTTCAAGTTTTATCTCTCTTACATTATATACTATATTTTAACATAATTTTACATAGCTTACAAATAAAATATAGCAATCAATTTATTTTTTATTTTACTTTTTCCATAAACTGTGATATAATCACAAAAAACAAAGTAAGGAGTGCTATTGAATATGAATCAAAATTCAGATAATGCTACTACTTTGGCTGAAAATAAGGTATTAATCTTATATATATTAAATCTTATCGATGGAGAATTTAGGCAAGATGGTTTATTTAAAATCATTACCTCTATCAATAATATTAATTATTTCTACTTCAAACAAGTATTAACAGATTTAATAGATTCCAATTTAGTAGGTACTTATACCAAAGAAGATGAACCAGTTGTTAAAATCACTTCTGAAGGAAAAAATGCTTATGTTCTTACCAAAAATGTATTACCAGGAATTATGAAATTAAAAGCTGATAATATTTTTGCTAAAGAATTTTCTACCATAGAAGAAGAAGCTTCTGTCATTGCAGAATTTATTCCTAAAAGTGAAAATGAATATATCATTAAATGTAAAATTGTTGAAAATAACGAAACCATATTTGAAGTCAAAACTTTTGCTGGCACTCGTGATAGAGCAAAACGTATTGTAGATCATTGGAGACAAAATGCTACATCTATTTATCCCCAAATTTTAAACTTATTGTTACAAGACAATCCATCTAAAAATAATTCTTAATTCTTAAAAATTCAGAATTACCAAAAAATAGTAATTCTGAATTTTGTTTTACATTGCTTTTTAATCTATATTTTTTTGAATTTTTTCTCTTAAAATACAACTCCTAACACTGCTATTATAAAGACTTTTATCATAATTTGCATAAAAAAATGATAATTAATACATTTAATTCCAACCGCATTAATCTTATCAAATTCTGCTACTAACTTCTCTGTTTCCTCTGATGAAGAAATCTTTTTCTCCTCCATATACTCTTTTGCCAAATATCTAGCTTTTATCATCGCATCATTTTCAAGAAAAATTCTTACCACATAATAAATCATACTCAATATAAGAAAGATAGCTAAAAACATCATCTTATAAGGCAATATTTTAAAAAGCATCAATACACAAATTATGATAAAATAAATTATATAAACATTAGCAAATATAAAATTAAACAATAAAAGTTTTCTACTCTGAATTGAATGCAGACATTCATGTGCGATAGTTTGAATTCTCGTATAGCTTTTTTGAATATTGCCAATTGAAATTTTATCTGTTATGGCTATATACAAACTTGCCTCTGAACCATCATTTTCTTCTATTTGAACCTTTTCATTTTTTACTTTCTTGAGATACTCTCTGCACATTTCTATGTTACTTGGATATGCTTTTGCTAACTCATCTAATTCTTCATTTTCACCAATATGCTTCATTTCTTTTTTATTATAATCAAAAACATAAGCTAAAACTATTGTCGCAATTAAAGTAATAATCGCTATGATAACAAATTCCATTACTATTACCTCTTCACTTATCATTAAAATACTATTGTATTACATCTCTAATCGCTTCGCCGATTATCTTATTCACATCAGCAATTACAATATTAAACTTTGTTTCTGCTTCAAAAAACCTTTTTGCCTCATCCATTTCTATTAACTCAGCATACAAATCTTGCATTTCTTTCTTTTTGGTATCATCTTGTTTTCCCGTTTGTATGGCCATAATTTGAGTCTCGTATCTTTTTTGTTCAAATTGTTTCATTTTCTCTTTTAATCTAGTATTCAAATTTAAAGCTTGTTTTGCCATTTTATAATTCACATATTCTTCTGATTGTTTAATTTCTTGTGCTAATTGGTTAGCAGTATCATAAATATTCATTTTCATTTTCTCACTTTCTCTATAGAGGGATTTGAGGGACGTTCCTTAATCCCCCTCTATAGTAACTTTCGCGTTCGTTGGGCAAATATTAACAAATGTATTTCCGTCATTTACCTTGATTTCATTTCCCTCTAAATCTTGATATTTTGTCTGTTTAGCTCTATCCGTTTTGATACATTTTATTTTGATTGCTTTTCCGTTGGTAATATAATATCCATCAAAAGTTCCTATATTTTTTAATCCTTGTCTTCCTTTATCCTCTGTATCTGCCAAATCATAATTATCGCAGAAAGTTATAATAATATTTTTAGTGGTAATCGTTTTTTGTGTATCCCAATCTACTTGTTTTTTTCCTCTTGCCTGTCTTTCATATACTTTATTTTCTTTATCATATTCATATGCTACAGTTTGAAGTTGAGAGTGTGGAATGGTTACACTAACCACTTCTTGTCCCTCTTCTAAATCCACTTCATCTGTTACATAATTTAATACACTCTCTTCTCTGGAAGTAACTTTATATTTCTTATTTTTAGCAGACTCTAATAACTTTGCTGTACTAGTTACTGCATTATGTGGTGAAACCTTGTCGTTTACTCTCCAAAAAGTAGTTCCATCTTCTGCAATTCCATCTATATTGTTGATACTATATTTTTTAATATCACTACTTGCTTGTGGGCTTTCTCCAAAGTGAGTATAAATGGCATCATTCTCCATAGCATAATCAAGGAAATAATGTCTTGCACTTCTTACTGGACCTATTTTCTTAAGGTCTACTCCTTTAAATAGTGCCATTAGTCTAGTTTCGCCACCTTCTACTATCACTTCATAAACCATGTATGCCTCTTGTAATCCCGCTTGTGGCCAAGCATCACTATGATTATCAATCATAACTGCTATTGGTCTATCACTTCCTTGAAAAATTTGGGGTGTTTCTTCTTCCATTGGTCCTATTGCACTCTCTTCTGCTACAGTCATTTCCTCGTTTTTTTGTTCTTCTTTCATTCTATAACCCAGTATTCCTCCTGCTATCATAATTAATATCACTAGAATCGTAATCAATATTTTTGTACTAGCTTGTCCTATTTCATTTTTCATCTATATTTCTCCCTTCTAATCTCTATTCATTTTTAGATCCTTTAATATCTTTTCTTCCTTTGGTCTCATCTTCTTTTTATCTTCTTCTTGAATATGGTCGTATCCCATCAAGTGATAAAATCCATGAACTATCATATAACTAAATTCTCTTTCGAAACTATGCCCATATTCCTTTGCCTGTTCTTCTACTTTTTGAATTGAAATAACAATATCACCTAATATATCCTCATGTTCAAAATCATTTTTTTCTATTTTTTCCTCTAATTCTTCCTTTTCAAACATAGGAAAAGAAAGCACATCTGTTGCTTTATCGATTCCTCTATATTTCTTGTTGATTTCTTGTATATTTTCTGGTGTTGTTAATGTAACTGTAATCGATAATTTGGTATTTTCTAACTTTTCTTCTTGAAAACACTGCGTTAGTACTTTCTTTACAATTTCTTCATATTCTTTTTTTTCTTCCATTCCTTGGTATAGTATTTCATACATATTTATGCAACTTCCTTAACTTTTATGTACTTTCCTTCTGATTTACAAGAATCTTTTATTTGCTTCATAGCTCCATAATCTACTAATTTTCTTTTATAGTATTTCAAAATTTTAGTATAATCTGTTTTTCCTTCTTGTAATTTTTTCATATCATTTTTGATAAACAATATCTCTTTTTGCTTGATATATTCTATAAAATTCGTTTCTTTTAATTTCGTAATTTCTTGGTAACGATTCCAGAATACTTTGTATTCATCTCTATCTTTTGGTGAATCCCAATATACTTTCGTAGATAATAATTTTACATTATAATCCTCAATTAAGTTAATTAGCATAGAATAAGCTCTTTCTCTTTTCGTTGCAATTTTAGTATCTTGTACCAATATTCTAGCATCTTTTAGTAACTTCTGATAGCATTGTTCTGCCACAATCAATGGCAAACTATGAGTAAATAACTTTCTACTAATACTAAGTAAAATCATATTTTTTTCAATGGTATCTCTTGTATCTAATTTTCCTAGTGCACAAGATTCATATTTCTCATATTCTGCTACAACATTTTTGACACTTTCATCATAATTTGTTTCTATTTTTAAAGACAATATATTTTGAATATATTCTTCTAAAGTATGGAATATTTTAGTATAAATCCATTCTTTTGTAGTATCATAGGCATTGGTATTGTCTGCCACTTTAATGGAATAATTCTTTAAAATAGATTTATATAAGGTATCCATTTTAGCTATATAGAATTTATTATACTTATCGATTAATTTTCCTTTACCTTCCGCCTTTATTCCTTGATAGTCTAACTCAATTAAATATTTTTGTTTTCTGTATTTATATTCGATGTATTCACTTTCTTTTAGACTCGTCACCTCATAATATCTTGATAAGGCATCTTTTTCATATTCTGAGGCTGTATTATTCTTTACTTTTTTATAAATGGAATCCATTACATATTTATCGAGAGAACTCAAATAAGCTTCATAGGCTATATCGTATTTTTTTTCCATTTCCTCCTTGTTGTAGTTATCATTATCTTGTATATAATTTTCAAAGGACTTGATGACATTGTTTCTTTTCATCGAAATTAATAATCCATTAATTCCTATCTTAGTAGGGATTAAAATTCTTGTTAATGTATTCGTTATTTTATTAAAAAATGTTTTATCTGCACCAGTTATTCTAAGGCTTCTTTCTTCCATTTTATTCCTCTTCCTTCCCTAGGCTCTTTTGATTAGGAAAAATCGTTATTTGACTAAATATTTACGTCTAAAATTTATGAAACTTCGCTAATTATATTTCAAGTAAAAAATGATACTGCCAAATGCCAACTATTTTCTAAATAAAATTGCCTTTAAAATACAATCTTCTCGTTTGTTCCTATATTTTCTAAGACTTCATATGTAACATAAACATCAATACTATCTTCTTTTTCATAAGTATTAATATTTTTTCCTACAATGGATTCTTTTTCTTCAATCTCCTTATCTAATTCTTCTTGTAATTGTTCTATCCCTAAGCTTTTAGCTTCTTCTATTTCATATGTTTTTTGTCTTTCTTCTACCTCTTTATGTGTCATTTTGATAATAGAAATTGGTAAATAAAAGTCTGAAAATAATCTCATTTTGCTTTCCGTTTCTATTGTATCATAAATTTCAAATTTTGAAACCCCTTTGTGCAAATTTATTTTAAAATTATTAAATTTTATCGTATATTGATTCTGAATATTGCCTGTTTCCTGTCTTTCCGTAGCATTATATGGTATATTCTTATATTTCGTATGCCATACTTTTGCCTGTATTTCTCCTTTGGCATGAACATAACGAATCCCTGTATATTTTCCTTCCATCCAGCCATTAATTAAAGTTTCTCCTACATTGACAGTATCTCCTACCTTTACATTAGCTGTTCCTGTTTGTGCATTTACTTTTGTGATAATTCCTGCTTTATCTGAAATAATACTACAATATTCATCATCCTTTATAATTTCTGGTTTTTCATCTGCTTTTACTACTTTTACAATCGCATTGGTTCCCTTTAATTCAATTCCCATCCAGGCAATATCTTTTCTTTGTAACCTAATTTTATTAATAACCTCTTTTGTGTCCACTTTTGTTTTCCATTCTCCTGTTCTTAATCCTGCCTCTTCTATCTGTTTTGCTATATTTTCCAATTCTTGTCCATTTTCCTCTCTAATATCCACATTCCATACAAAATTTGAGGATAACAAAGTCAGAAATATCATAATTAATAATAATATAAAAAATATCTTTCTCTTTTTATAGCGATGTAATAAAAAAGGAAAACCTTTCTTACTTCTTATTTTCACCTTACATTTTGTCTTTTTTGCTATATTACAAATCTCTTTAAAATCATGTATACCGACTCTAAAATCCAATTGCACATCTTTTTTTCTTTTCAAATGCCAGATAGCAATTTTATTATTTCGGCACATATTAATAAATCTTTCGATATAATACCCTTCTATAGCAATTTCTAAAAATCCAATCATATAGCTAAATAATATCTTTATTATCATTTTTTGAATTCCTCTCTTTTTAATTCAATAATGTCAACTCAAGGTGTAAAAAAATAATAGATTACACCTTAAGTTGATATTATTACAATCTTAATCTACCATTCTCTCAATATCCATACTTTCAATTTTACCAGTCACCCTAATATCATCATTTGTAATATTCTCCAAATTCAAATTAAATCCATTAATATTAATAATACCGATATGAGTATTAATCCTAACAAAATACTCCTCATATTCTAGAATTCCTTTAAAATTCTCAATCATCATTTCGTCAAATCCCGTTATCGTAATCTTAGGAATGTCTGAATAAACCTCTTTTGGCATCTCTAAAATCTGATCAATCTTATTGTAACTTTTCTTTTTCATAAACTTTCCTTTCCTCATTTGGTGTGTTTTGGTGTGTTCTGAGACAGGCACCAATTATCCCTTCAGGTGTGTTCTGGGACGGACCCTAATTATCCCTCCAGGTGTTTTTTGGAACAGACCCTAATTATCCCTCTAAGTGTTTTTTGGGACAGGTTAACTCCTTTTATTGCTCAAATTCATCTAGTGACTTAAATTCATACCCCATGTTTTTTGCTTCTTTTATAACAGAATCTAAAATATTTGTATTGGTTCTGGAATTTCCATGTAGTAACATGATTTCTCCATTGTGCAAATTGTCTAGTACTTTCTTTTTGGCAGATTCCTCATCTGGTTGTTTGTCTTCATTCCAGTCTTCGTATGCAAATGACCACATAACTGTTGTATAGCCTAATTGATTGGTTTCTTGTAAGGTTCTTTCACTATATTCTCCTTTTGGCGGTCTGATGTATTTCATTTCATAATTAAATTTTTCGTTGATTACTTGATGTAAATCCATTACTTCTGTTTTGATTTTCTCTTCGGTTAGTTCTGGCATACTTTTATGATTAACGGTATGATTTCCTATGATATGTCCCTCGTCTATCATTTGTTGCACTAAATCAGGTTGTGTATTGACAAAATGTGCTGTTATAAAAAACGTGGCTTTTACCTGATTTTCTTTTAGGGTATTAAGTAATTGCGGCGTGTATCCCGCTTCATACCCTTCATCAAAGGTTAGATAAATATTTTTCTTTTCTTTATTCCCCAAACATATTCCTTTGTTTTCTTCTAAAACTTTCTTATTCTTACTTCCTACATCTGGTTGCTCATGATTGTCATTTCTTTTGATTCCCCAACCTATTTTTTGATTGCTGACTGTATTGCTATTAGTTACTATTTCACTTTCCTTTGTATTCATAGAAATTACACTAAGTGAAAATATCGCTATGATTAATAAAAGCATAAATCTATAGGATATGTTTCTTTTTTCTTTCATATTCTATCATCCGTCCTTTCATGGCACAAATTTTCCTATATTATATATATATTTAAAAAATAAAAAGATATGAAAAAAAGATGTCTTTGTACTGAAAAACATCTTTTACATTTATATTTTATGATACACTTCTTCTATCATTTCATATCTTTGTTGAATCAGCTTCTTATAAAAATCTTTTCTTACTTTTGATATAACTTCTATTCCATTAATAAAACTTTCAATTTCGTCTATTTTGATATGATTAAAAATCCTACTAATAGCTTGGTTGCATTCCTTATTACTCATTTGTTTGATATATGACATATAATTTATCTTTTTTCCTCTTTTTGTTTTCTATGCTCATCATAACATATTTCTTAAAGTAATACAATCTCCACTTTTGGTAATCCACACTTTAGTTGCATTTGCAGTAGGATTTCCTTTGCAAATATGAACATGTATCGGTTCAAAATTTTCATTTGCCAAAAAAATATTGTATATCCTAAATAATTAAAAAGATTAGGCACTTTGTATTCCTCCTTTTATCTTCTTAAATATATTGTATCTAGTATATCATATTTACTGTCATTTTGCTACATTATTTAAAATTACTTCTTTGAATTCATTTCTTTTATATATTTCATTCTAAAAAAATAATGACTAAAATTTTAGAAGATAATTTTAATCATTGTTTTTTATTTACTTTAATAGGCTATCCTTCTATACTTTTTCAACTTTTCAATTTATGGACATTAAGGATTTAGGAGTATGATTTCCTATGATATGTCCCTCGCCTATCATTTGTTGCACTAAATCAGGTTGTGTATTAACAAAATGTGCTGTTATGAAAAATATAGCTTTTACT
Source organism: uncultured Clostridium sp. (assembly GCA_947571515.1). Lineage (GTDB taxonomy): Bacteria > Bacillota > Clostridia > TANB77 > CAG-508 > CAG-269. Next base: position 9,328 of record CANOYI010000055.1, read on the forward strand.
TGATTTTCTTTTAGTGTGTTAAGTAATTGCGGTGTATATCCCGCTTCATACCCTTCATCAAAGGTTAGATAAATATTTTTCTTTTGTTTATTTCCCAAACATATTCCTTTGTTTTCTTCTAAAACTTTTCTATTGTTGCTTCCTACATTTGGTTGCTCATGATTGTCATTCCTTTTAATCCCCCAACCTATTTTTTGGTTGCTGACTGTACTGCTATTAGTTACTATTTCGTATTCTCTTGTGTTCATAGAGATAATGCTTAAAGAAATACGGCAATTACCAAAATTGCCATTAATCTATATCTTACATTTTTCATGGCTTTTCCTTCAATTTACTTTACTATTACATATATATTAAGATTTTTAGAAGATAGAACACTACAATTTAACAAAAAAAATAACTAATTGTTTATAAAACATTTAGTTATTTTTTATTAATACTTATTTTTCTTGTCCTTTCAATTCTCTTTCTCTCAATTTATATCCTAATTCTATTCCAGTCTGAATTTCCTTTAACGACATTGCTGCCCTTGCCTTATGATTAATTATTGTTGTTTTATCCCTTTCTTCTGTTTTATAATATGTCCTTTTAGAAAATTCCTCTTTTAATTTATTTACATATTCGTTTAAACTCATTGGGACTAATTCTCTAGCTGCTATAAGTTTCAATCTTTTTAGTATATTTTCATATGTGATTGCCCCATCTTCAAAGCCCTTTTCAAGCATAAAATCTCCTCCACCTACTCTACACCCTCCAATTCCTAAGTTATTTTTATTATCAAATAGTTTAATAAGCATAGCAATTATACTTGAATTTATGATACTTTTTTCTGGTTCTGTAAACTCTTTAAAGTGATATACTGGCTCTGGAATCCATACTCCCCAATCTTTTCCCTTAACTCCAACGCCTCTTGCTTGATACAAGTATGGTGTAACATATAATTCTTGTTTACTTTTTTCATCTTTAAAATATGATATTGGCACTACTACATTTTGTTGATTATCTTTTCCTAGAGCTTTTAAATTTTCATATTCTTTTTTTACTACACCAAATTTTATACATGGTTGTCCTAATAACATTGCGTATTTTCTTTCTCCTACTGTTAGAACATATACAAGTTCAGTATCTCCATAATTAATAAATTGCAATCTTTTGTCTTTGCCTTGAAACTCTGGAATTGAATTGCTATTTGCTACTTTTATTAGAAAATCTTCTATCTTTTCATGCATATTTAGACGTTCTTCTGTGTTCTCATGTTTTGTCGACATCTTAATATATTCATAACCTGAACTAAAAATTCCCAATGCTTCTTCCATGATATACCTCCTGATATAATTAAATTTTATTATACTTTTCTAACATTTGCTTCACATCATCACTAATCATAAATTTACCCTTTTCTTTCTTCACAAGATAATGTTGCGAAATTTGTGGTAAACTTGAATCTTCTATAGAAACTAATTGTGGTTCTATGGTAAATTGCATTCCTTCTTCAAATTCCCAATTACTATCTGCATTAATAAATTTCCTTGCTTTACTTATCTTTTGTTTTTCTACCTCTGTTAAGCTTTCTTTTGCTTGTAAATTTTCTAATTTAGGAAAAGTATGACCTAAATCCAATGGCGTATTATCCGTTTTACTGATAATACAGTTTTTTAATTGATGCTTAGCAAATATCTGCTCTGAGCAAAAAAAGAGTTCTGCTGAATTCTCTAATTTACCTAATTCGCTAAAAACTTCTTGTACTGCATTGTAACAATTTTTTATATGTTTTTTTATTTTTTCATTCTGACCAAAATATAATGTTAGTGACATATCCCCTATGATTCCTGATAATTTGTCTATTGGTGAACAATATACATACAACAAATCTTCTTTCCAATTAATAATGGTATCATTTGACCAATTTTTCTTATCCCTTAATGTATCAAGAGATACTCGATTTGCAAATAATACAGCCATTCCTTTTGGTGGTGGATTATACCAACCATCTGCTATAATATTAGTTTCTTGTGTTAAATTTTTTTGCCATTCACTTTTAAAATCTTTTTCAGATATGTTTTCCTTTCCATATAAGTTATTTAGCGTAATAACAAAACTGTTAAATGCCTTTTGTCTAGCACTATTAAATACCTTTTCTTCCACGATAACACATCTCCTACTTTTTATTTATTGTATCAAGCCTATACCTTTCTGTCAATCAATTTTGATGTTACAATTCACAGCTAACTGAATTTAACTGATGAAAAAGCTACTGATAAAAAAT
>CANOYI010000056.1 GCA_947571515.1 uncultured Clostridium sp.
AGTGGAAGTGGAACGGGAAATGGAAGTGGAAGTGGAACGGGAAATGGAAGTGGAAGTGGAACGGGAAATGGAAGTGGAACGGGAAATGGAACGGGAAATGGAAATGGAAGTGGAACGGGAAATGGAAGTGGAAGTGGAACAGGAAATGAAAATGGAAATGGAACAGGAACGAGAAGTGAAACAGGAAGTGGAATAGGAATTGAAAATGGTACTGTATCCAAAGGAAGTATTTCAGGAAGCAAGGATACAACGCTAGCAAGTACTGTATTACCTAAGACAGGAAATCCAACGATATTAATAATAGGAATTATAATACTACTAAGTGGATTTGCCATTATATGTTATAAAAAATCTAAAATTTGATAAATAAATAAAAATACATCTTATCGTAGAGATGTATTTTTATTACTTCAATAGAAAAAGAACTTGACAACAACAAACAAAAATTCTATAATAAAGTTGGTGATATTATGAAAAGACAAATATTACATATAGATGTTAACAATGCTTTTCTAAGTTGGACAGCAGTAGATATGTTAAAACGAGGTAGTAAAATTGATATTAGAGAGATACCAGCTATTATAGGGGGAGACGAGTCAAAAAGATCAGGAATTGTATTAGCCAAAAGTATGAAAGCAAAAGAATGTGGCATTAAAACGGCACAAACTATTTATCAAGCAAGGTTGATGTGTCCGAATTTAAAAATTTTCCAATCTGATTTTAAAGTTTATAGGAAGTATTCGGATGCTTTATATTATTTGTTACTAGAATATACTGATAAAATAGAGAGATTTAGTATTGATGAATGTTTTTTAGACTTAACAAATTATCTTATGAAAGATACTTTATTAAATAAAGCAAAAGAAATCAGTAAAAGAGTAAAAGAAGAATTAGGTTTTACGGTAAATATAGGAGTGGCTAATAATAAATTATTAGCGAAAATGGCATCTGATTTTATAAAGCCTGATAAGATACATACTTTATATGCACAAGAAATACCACAAAAGATGTGGACATTACCAATTTCAGATTTGTTTATGCTGGGAAAAAAGACGGTACCAAAGCTATATAATTTGCAAATTAAAACGATTGGGGATTTAGCAAAAGCAGACAAAGTGTTGTTAGAAAAGAAATTTGGAAAGCATGGTATTATGATTTGGGAATATGCTAATGGAATTGATGATTCTGAAGTCGAATATGAAAAGGAAAATCCAAAAGGGATAGGAAATTCTGTAACATTACCACAAAATATTTCAGATATTAAAAAATTAGAGGAAATTGTATTAGCCTTAACAGAACAAGTAACGTATCGTTTAAGAAGATATGATTTATTAGCTAATACCGTTAGTGTACAATTAAGAACGAAAGAATTTCAGGATTTTTCTCATCAGGGAAAATTAATAATAGCAACTGCAAGTACAAAAGAGATTTATCAGAAAGCAAAAGAATTGTTAGAGCAGATGTATCAAAGGGGGAATCCGATTCGATTAGTAGGTGTTAGAGTTGGTAATTTAATTGAGAAAAAAGAACAACAATTATCATTATTTCAAGAAGAAAAAGATAAAAGGCAGGAGAAATTAGATAAAGCCATTGATGAATTAAAGAAAAAATATGGCTATCACTCTATTACCAGAGCAGGGAAGATGAATGTAGGAAATATCTTGAAATTAAAAGATATTTAGTTTATAATAATAAAAAATGTTTAGGAGAAAAGCAAATGTGGGAAAGAAAAGAGTTAAAAAATAGAGCCAAAAAAGTTGTCTATAAAAATTATTGGACAACTGTTGTAGTATGTTTTTTAATTGCTTTATTAACAGGTGAATTTGGTACTTCTATTTTAGGGGTATGGCAATCAGAAGATTCAATGGATCCCAATTATATTTTGCATCATGAAATAGATAAGATAGAAATTCAAGACGAGGAGATAAAAACGCTTTTTAGTGAAAAAAACATAAAAGATGTATTAAATGATACACAAATTAAAGTATTTGAAACAGTTGAGGACAATTTGAATAGTGCTTTAAAGTCACAAAAATATATTTTTAAAATTTGGGATGCCATTACTTCTTTCTGTGTTCAACAAACAAAGTGGGGAATATTGCTTTGTATAGGTGCAGTGATTGCTTTTGCTTTTACAGTGTTAGTAGCAGATCCATTAATCGTAGGAGGAAAGAAATACTTTTTAGAGGTAAGAAAAAATAGTAATGCAAAAGTTGGAATTATAAAAGAAGTATTTCAAAAAGATTGTTGGTTTAATATAGTTATTATCATGTTTTTAAGAAATATTTATACGGCACTTTGGTATTTGACAATAGTGGGAGGTATTATAAAAACATATGAATATAGAATGATACCTTACCTTCTAGCAGAAAACCCAAATATAAAAAGAGAAGATGCATTTAAACTATCAAAACAAATGATGAAAGGAAATAAATGGAACACATTTATTTTAGATTTATCTTTTTTCGGATGGAATTTCTTATCAGTTTTAACATTTGGAATATTAAGCATCTTATATGTGAATCCATATAATGCAGCAACCATTGCTGAACTTTATGTAGTATTGAAAACACAAGTAATAGTGGAAAAAGACGAAAAAGACGAAAAAGAAAAATAAATAGTATATCCTGTAAAAACAAGTAGAAATATGACAGAATTTGCGATGAAAAGTCCTTGAAAACCATTCTAAAACGTTGTATTATAAAAAAGCGGTTGTAAAGAAAGGGGATAAAATGAGGACTTATTTTAGTAGTACATTTATAGAAAAAGAAGTACTAAATGAGGCTGGGATTGATTATCCAATTAAACTCGATTATTATAAAATAATTAATGAAGATGAAATGATAAAACAAGAAAAAGCCAAGTTTGGTATTCATGTAGTAAAAACAGAATATAAAAAAGAGCAAGTAAAAGTAGAAAATAAGAAGATACCATATGTATCAAATGATGAAAAAACGATAGAAAGAATTTTAAATATGTTAAAAGAAAATATGGTAACACCAATTACAGTAGAAGATATTCTGAATGATTTTACTAAGAAGATGATTTTATTATAGGAAAGATTTTGGAAAAGGGGCTTGCAAATTGTAGAAAATTGGACTAGAATACATTAGTAAGCAAAATATAAGGAGGATTATATGGCTGATAAATTAGTAATAGTAGAATCGCCGGCAAAAGCCAATACGATAAAGAAATTTCTAGGGGGAAGTACAAAAGTACTAGCATCTATGGGTCATATTAGAGATTTACCAAAATCAAAAATGGGAATTGACATAGAACATGATTTTGAGCCAGAATACATTAATATTAGAGGAAAAGGAGATTTAATCAAATCTTTAAAGCAAGAAGCCAAAAAAGCTAAAAAAATATATATTGCAACTGACCCCGATCGCGAAGGAGAAGCAATTGCTTGGCATTTAGCTACGATTTTAAAAGAGGAAGAAAATAAAATAACGAGAGTAACTTTTAATGAGATTACAAAAGGTGCTGTACAAAAGGCGATCAAAGAGCCAAGAGATATTGACATCAATTTAGTAGATGCACAACAAGCAAGAAGAGTTTTAGATCGAATTGTAGGATATAAAATGAGTCCAGTATTGTGGAAAAAGGTAAAAAGAGGATTATCCGCAGGACGTGTTCAATCGGTTGCTGTCAAGTTAATTGTAGACAGAGAAGAAGAAATTGAAAATTTTGTACCAGAGGAATACTGGAATTTATATGCTAACCTACAAGAGAGAGAAAGTAAAAAAGAGTTTGAAGCAAGATTTTATGGAAAAGATGGTAAAAAGCAAGAAATTCATTCAGAAGAAGAAATAAATAGCATTTTGAAAGACTTGAAGCAAGCTAAATATATTGTAGACGAAGTGAAAAAAGGAGAAAAGAAAAGAAATCCAGCACCGCCATTTACAACCAGTACAATGCAACAAGAAGCTTCTAGAAAATTAGGATTTACCTTGAAAAAAACGATGTCTGTTGCACAAGGATTATATGAGGGTGTTAAAATACCAGAAAAAGGTTCTGTTGGTTTAATTACTTATATGAGAACTGATTCTACTAGAATTTCCGAAGAAGCAAGGGTTGCTGCTAAAAATCATATCGTAGGAACGTATGGCGAAAAGTATTATGAAAATAGATATTATAAGACTAGTAAAGAAGCACAAGATGCGCACGAAGCTATTAGACCTACTTATGCGGACTTAGACTCTGATAGCATTAAAGATTATTTAACAAAAGATCAATATAAATTATATAAATTAATTTACAATCGATTTATGGCAAGTCAAATGTCAGCAGCAATTTATGATACTATGGCAGTTTCAATCGATGCGAATGGATATACTTTTAAAGCCAATGGGCAAATGATTAAGTTCAAAGGATTTATGACACTATATGTAGAGGGAACAGACCAAAAGGAGCAAGAAGAGGGGATGTTGCCAGAATTAAAAGAAAAACAAGAGTTAAAATTGAAAAAATTAAATCCAAAACAAAGTTTTACAGAACCACCACCAAGATATACAGAAGCTAGTCTTGTTAAGGCATTAGAAGAAAAAGAAATTGGTAGACCAAGCACCTATTCACCAACAATTACGACCATTTTGGAACGAAGATATATCGAAAAAGTTCAAAAACAATTATGGCCTACAGAATTAGGAAAGATTGTTAATAAATTGTTGACAGAGAATTTTACTGATGTTATTAATGTAGAGTTTACCGCTAAAATGGAAAATGAATTTGACGAGATTGCGAATCGGAAAAGAAGAATGGAAGAAATCAATTCGAGAATTTTATGGACCGTTTGAAAAGGAAATAGAAAAAGTAGAAAAAGAGTTAGAACATGTAGAACTAGTAGATGAAGTGTCAGATGTACAATGTGAAAAATGCGGAAGAATGATGGTATATAAATTTGGTAGATATGGAAAGTTCTTAGCATGTCCTGGTTATCCAGAATGTAAGAATGCAAAACCAATTATAGAAACGATTGATGTGCCATGTCCAAAGTGTGGAGCTACAGTACAAGTGAGAAAGACAAAAAGAAAAAGGAGTTATTATATTTGCGAAAATAATCCTACTTCTTGTGATTATATTTCTTGGAATAAACCGAAAGAAGGAGAAAAGTGGAATCCAGAGGAAGCAGAAGAAGTGAAAAAAGAAACTGCCCAAAAGCCAAGAAAGACTGCGAAGAAAAATACTACTAAGACTACTACAAAAAAGGTAGCTAAAAAAACAAAATAAAGGAAAGTTATAATTCAGTCTTATTAACTTTTAGGATGAAAAGTATTAGGGCTGAATTATAACAAAATTTAAAACGATTGTAGCATTTTCTTGACAATTAAGTATAAATTTGTTATGATTATTAATGCATTTAGGAATAAAACAAACTAAATGTGAATACAATTTTATAAGGAAACGCGGGAATAGCTCAGTTGATAGAGCGCTGCCTTGCCAAGGCAGAGGTCGCGGGTTTGAGCCCCGTTTCCCGCTCCAAAGTTTTTTTATAAGGCGTTGTAGCCAAGTGGTAAGGCACGAGTCTGCAAAACTCTGATTCGGCGGTTCGAATCCGCCCAACGCCTCCAAGAAATTAGCATTTTAAGCAAATGGTACAGAGTATCACAAAGTATCATATATTAGTACAAAATGCAGAAATACTCTCTTTGTAAGGGAGTATTTTTTCGTTTTAGAATATATATACCTATCATAAATTATCACAGTTTAGTATAAAATATGCTGTACAATGGCTGTACATTAAAGAATACGAAGTCCTGAATACAGCTATTTTACTGACTTTGTAGGTTCTTCTGATTTGGTTTACGCCTCCAAGAAATTAGCATTTTAAACAAATGGTACAGAGTATCACAAAGTATCATATATTAGCACAAAATGCAGAAATGCTCTCTTTGTAAGGGAGTATTTTTTGTTTTAAAACATATATACCTATCATAGATTATCGCCATTTAGTATAAAATTTGCTGTACAATTGCTGTACATTATTGTAAGCAAATTTTTATATTATAGATAAAGAATTACTAAATCATAAGCTTTAATATAATAATCTATTATTTAGTAGTTTATTTCTCTTTATTTAGATTTTTTGATAGCATACTGCGTAAATAAAATTTATTACTTTACTTAACTATAAAAAATATGCAAATTTTTGTTTTGTTCGCTTGTATTTTTCTAGTAAATGTTATATAGTTATTTATGAAAATGAGAATAAGCGGAGTGTGTTGCCACCTTTGACAACTTGTTTATACATAAACCTCTACGACTTTTAGTTGTAAGACTGATATATGGAGGTGGTTACTATGGTAGAATCAGCATTATTATTAATTGTTCAACTACTATTCTATGGATTAGTAGGAGTTACTATCATAAATTTTGCCTTAGTTATCATCATCTTAGTGTTACTGCATAGGCAATAAAAAATAACCATTCTGCTTTTGCTCGGGCGAATGGTTATATTATTTGTTCGGCAACACATTTCTGTGTTTCTCATTTTCTATCTATATTATACACAGATTTTTAGGAAAAGTCAAATATATTTGAAAGGAAAGATGTATTATAAAAAAAAGACCTACAACCACTTTATTTATGCTTGAATCTTTAGATGGCAAAATAAGTAGTGGAAATAATGATAGTTTAGATGCTGACAAAGATTTTTGCAGAATAGATGGAGTTAAGGAAGGGTTACATCAATATTATGAAATAGAATGTACAACCGATTATTACTCACTAAATACTGGAAGAACAATGGAAAAAATCGGGGTGAATAATAAAAAAGAATATCATAATAAAGTTGAAGTTAATTTTATTATGATTGATAATAAACCTCATTTAAATGAAAATGGTATAGATTATATATGTCATTGGGTAGAAAAATTAATTTTAGTTACAACAAACAAAAATCATATAGCATATTCTTTAAAAGATAAATATGATAATTTAGATATTTTATTTTATAAAGAATTAGATTTAAAAAAATTATTAGAAGATTTATATAGTGAGTATAATGTAGATAAATTAACTCTACAATCTGGTGGAAATTTAAACGGTTTATTTGTAAGAGAAAATCTGATAGACTACGTAAATATCGTGATTGCCCCACTACTAGTTGGTGGAAAAGATGTATCAACATTAATTGATGGAAAGGCAATAGAAAGTAATAGAGAATTAGATAAATTGAGAGCTTTAGAATTAATAGAGTGCAATAAACTCGAAGACTCTTATGTACAACTTAAATATAAAGTAAAAAAATAAAAATATTAATAAGTTCTTTAAGCAATAATTTATAAAATATGCTGTACAATAGCTGTACATTAAAGAGTACTAATCCTTGAATATAGCTATTTTATTGACTTTGTGAGTTCTTTTGATTTGGTTTACGCCTCCAAAACGACCAAAAGTGACAAAATTCTAACATTTAGTTAAAGTTTCGTCATTTTTTATTTTACTTGAAATATAGGCATTTTGTCCATATTTCAATTTGTTTTGCTGGATATATTTCAAATAAACCAATTTGTTTAAAGCAAACTTTAAAACTAATAAAATTACTCATTATATTATTTTTAATTCCAACCAGTTTTTCATAATCTCTATCACAATGTATCGTAATATGCGGAACAAAATTGTCAGGATTATATTTTTCTATTTTAGCTAAATCATAAATTTGTTTTTGCAATAAATATAACTCATTATTTCTTTCAATTTCAAAATATAAATTATAACTATCATTGAAGCTTTCTTTAACATTTACTCCTATTATTTTTAATTCTATTTCATTGAATCTTATTTTTTTAATTATTCCCATTGCAATATCTTTTTCGCTACTATCCCATACTGTAAAAGTAAAATGATATGGCAAAGTATCTAAACTTTCTCTGTTTTCTTCTCGAAAAGGCACTTTACAAAAATTTTCATTTAAACCTTTAATATTTTCATTTAGTCTATCTAAACTATCTTTATCAAATAATGCAATACTTGTTATTCTCTTACTCATATATTTTTCCTCCTAATATTCATTTTAGATTTTATTATTCATATTTTTTGTTTCAAGCATAAATTTATCAAAATCGGAATTATACAGCTTGTCCTGTTTTATTTTAAATTTATCATATTCTTTATAAGCTAATTCTTTAGCTACTTCATGAGAAATTTTACCTGCATTATGCAATATTTCTCTACCATTAAATTTAAGAAATGCATTTAATTTTTCTATCCAGTCATTCATAGTCATTGCATTATGATTTTCTGCTTGTAATTCTGCATAATCTAAATACATTGTAACAATTCTATTTAAATCCTTTAACTCTTTTTCTGTTAAATAATTTTTTGCAATATCAACATCATATTTATATATTGGTCCGTCAGGTGAATTGTTCCAACTTGTTAATCCCATATTCTCTTTTTCGCTATCGACTCTATTATAAATAATTTCAGCAGCAGTATTTCCTGTAACTGCATAGTGAAGTTTATTTTGTACTGTTTTAAAAAAAGTCTTTGTTTCTTCACTATCTTTGTCATAATCTACACTACATTGAGTATAAATATCTGTAATTTTTTGATAAAATCTTCTTTCACTTGAACGAATATTTCTAATTCTTTCTAGTGTTTCTTCGAAATAATCTTCTCCAAATATGTAGTTAGGATTTTTTAATCTTTCATCATCCATAACTACTCCTTTTATCATATATTCTTTTAAAACTCTTGTTGCCCATATTCTAAAATTAGTAGCCTTCTTTGAATTTACACGGTAACCTACAGCAATAATTACATCTAAATTATATATTTTTACTGGCTTTTTAGAATTATCAATGTCGGTTTTTCCGACGGTGTTATTTTCGTCAAGTTCTCCTTCCTTAAAAATATTATTAATATGTTCTGTTATCGTACTTCTTCCAACTCCAAAAAGTTCTGCAATTAAATTCTGAGTTAGCCACAAATCATTATTAATTAACATTACATTTACTTTAATATCTCCTTTATCATTTCTATATATAAGAAAATCATGTTTAGTTATTTGTAAATCATTTTCACTCATTTTGTTTCCTCCTTTATATAGGATTCTTATTTATGCTTAAAATTATATAATTTATATAATAAGATGTCAATATTTTTAGAACAAATGTTTATAATGCTTGTAAAAATTTTCCTAGTTACATTAAATTTACATTAAATTTTATTTTTAAAGTCTTGTAAATACTGATATTACTACTTTTCTCACAAGTGTCGAACTGAGCAACGCCTCCAAAGAAAAAGCGAGAAAATGTTGAAATATCAATGATTTTCTCGCTTTTTTGGCTAATGAAAACCCCACGTTTTACGTGGGATTCTAAAAGTTTCTAGCTATGAGTAAAATGAACTCTTCCTTTGATATAATATAGTTGGTTTGGTCAACTGCAAAAATAAAAAAGCAATAGAAGAATATATAAGAAAGCAGTTACAAGAAAATATAGCAACAGATCAAATAAGTATAAAAGAATATGTAGATCCATTTGAAAAAGAAGAAAAGGAAAAAGAAAGAAAAATGAAAGAGGGCTTAGGACCACTTGAGTGGTAGCCTGAGGAAGAAATGCGGTTGACAGACCATTCAGTAGGGCTTAAGCCCTGAAGTGCCAGAACAAAAGCCTTCTAGGCTTAGAGCAAACTACCCGTTTTACGGGTGGTTATGATTATAGAATATATAGTTTTACTAAAATGATTTTACCCATTCAAGCACTAATATTAAAATTGGGATGAGTTTCTCTAATTTACTTAGAAATAAAAATATACAAAAATTACTTTGTTCGCTTGTATTTTTCAAATAAATATTATATAGTTACTCTATCACAAACATGGCAGAAGATTACTTAAAAAATAAAATGAAAGTGAACAAGGTAGATTATTTTGCCAAGAAGGGAGAAATCAAATGAAATCACTAGAGTTATTAGAGCAATTGAACAAAATACTAATAGAAGCAAATAAGAGATGCCATATAGCCTATGAAAATGTAGGAGAACAAGACAAAATAAGAAGTGATATAGAACATGATATATTAAATAACTATAAAACAATGTCTGCAAAAGAAAAGAGAAAATGTACGGATAAGATGTTTGAATGTTTAGTAGAAAGACACAATTGCAAGTATGAGTATAGAGAACTTGAAATATTAAAAGATTTATATAATACACAACAAAATATAGAAACAGCATTTAATGTAGCTATCAATAAGCTAAGGAAATTAAATCAAGAGCAAAAAACACCAATTTATTATAAAAGAGCGAAAAAGAATGAGGGAGAAGTCATTATCATAAAAAAATAGGTATTTGTCTTTTAGCACGATTTTCAGCTATATCTAAACACATATTAACAATGTAACAAAAATGTAAACCAATAGTAATGAAAAAAACATATTTCTGCTCCTATTTTTATGTTAAAATAAAAAAGAGATACTTTAGATATAGTAGGAGATGGTCTTATGGGATTTTTTGATAGATTATTTGGGAATAGAGGGAAAAAGAAAAATTTAGGTTTACCAGCGCCAGAAAAAGAAAATCTACAAGGTACAGACAGTGTATCGGTAGAAGAACAAGTCAAAAAAGGAGAAACTAAAATTTATTCAGATACCAATGAAAATGGTAATATAAAGTATGATATAAAATGGGATGCAGAAGGGAAAATAATTTTTGTGGGAACGATTAATAGTGATATTACATCTGAGGATTTAAAATGGGAATCACCAATATCGTTACTAGAAATGAAAAAACAAATAAATAGTGAATTACAAGCTTTACAAGAATGTAAAAATCCCTATGAATTAAAACAAGCAAAAAAGCATATTGTACAAAAATTCAAGGATATGGATAGCAAATATTCACACTTAACTTTTTCAGAAGGAATCTGGAGTTATATTGAGAGGTATGGGACTAAGGAAATTGATGATGTAAACTTAAGCGAATTACCAACGCAAATAGATCTTAGTAAGCTTTCAAAAGAAAAAATTAAAAAATATGGTGAAATAGCGAATAAGCGATTAATGTTATTAAAATCTATTCAAACTCCTGAAGATACTATGCGCCCTGAAAATAGGATGGCTTTACTAGCTAGTATGAAGGACAAAGAAGAAAGAAACCCACTTGAAGATGCAATTATAGCTGCTCATCGCGAAAGTATAGAAAATGGTGAAAACTTAGATGAAATAACAGTATTAAAAATTGTACGACAAAAGGAGAAGAAATTAAAGAAAAAGAATGAAGA
>CANOYI010000057.1 GCA_947571515.1 uncultured Clostridium sp.
ACAAAATTTCAGAAAATTTTTTAGTACACTTGGTGAACTTTTGCCTAAAATGAGTGAACTTTTTTAATTTTTTAGTTCACTATTTCCAATTTCAACGAAGAATAGCGGGTTTGAACCAGTTCACCCAGTGAATTTCTACATCATATCTGCTTAAAATTTTTGTTCTTTTATTAACTCTTGAAGGCTTGTCCTTCAATGTGTATAAGCGATGTGTGAACACTCTCTTTCCTGCCCTCATTTCTAATGAGGTATTTTGCTCTTGAAATGTACTTATGTCTACTTAATTAAATATACTTATTCTTAAATCCTCTTAACTGAAAAGACAATGTGCTTATAAAATTAAGTCAAGGTTGTGCGATAGCACATTCATTTTAACCTTGACTTGATTTTATAAAGCACATTAGAATTGTTATAACGGATTAAATCACTCTTTATAGATTCAAATTTTTGTAAAATTATAATAATTTTCTATTTCTAATATTATTATAAATTCTAAGTTTTTTAAATAATTTAGAAAAAACGAGGTTTCCCTCGCTTTTTGTTTTTTAATTATTACTTAAAAAAAGATTTTTTCCATTTTCTTTAGTTCTTCTTCAATTTGTCTTTGATTCAAACCTCTAAGTTTTATCCAATAATTTTGATTAACACAATTGGCTACTCTTAAAATTTCACCAACAGATAATGAAAGAGAAAATACACCTTCTATACAATTATCTTTATAAGGACAATACTTACATACTAAAGCATAATAAGGTTTCTTACTAGAATCCTTTATTTGTAGCCAATGTCCGTTTCCTAAACTATATCCACTCATAGGTATTCCTGTTCCCTTTTTTATCATACTGGTTCTAAATTCCGAAGCAACCTTAGGAAAAGGAATACACAATTTGTTTAATCCAAAGTAGTTATTATTCCAAAAATCATTCTGAATTTTTCCCTGATAGTCTGTTCTAGGAGACAAATCAAGCAATTTTAAATTCAATCCTTCTTTAGAACAAAATTGTATTAATTCAAGTATTTCATTGGAATTGTGTTTTGTAACTACACAGTTTAGTCTTATTGAAATGTTTTTTGACTGCAAATATTGTATTTTCCTTAGTAACTCATCTGTTAACCTTTTAGGAGAAAAAACATTTTTTAATCCATCTACACTAAATATTACTTCTGTTTGCGAGCTTAAATGGTCTACATATTTTTCTATATCACAACCATTGGTATTTATTCGTACTTTCACATCAGAATCTTGTAGAAGAAAATCTAATAATTCTCCTAAATATGGAACTGTGGTAGGTTCTCCACCTGTAATTCTAAAATTCCTATAACCAACTTCTAAAAAAGCTGTTATAACTTCTCTTAACCGGTTATAATCCCACATACCTTGCACATTTGGAATACTTTCTCCTGTACTTTGGCAATATGGACATTTCAAGTTACATTCAGTAGTAACTGCAATAGCAACATATTTAGAATTCATATAATCATATCCTTTCTATTTTTATTTTTTGCTAACTTTAAACTAATATTAATATTAACATAAAATTATCGTATTTGCAAGAATTTATTTTCTACTTTTATCTTATTTAAATAAATCTTATTTCTATTACTAACTAATTTAGAAAAAAGGGAAATAAAAGGGAATTGATTTTATAAATTGCCCATCATATAATGTTATCATAGAAAAATTAAAATTTGCCTGGGACAAGTTTGTCTTGGGTATTTTTTTATGTTTTTTTCATAAATTTTAAAGAGGCGATTTATATGTTATTAGAAGAATACATATTAGAAAATACTAAAGTAAAATTTTATGATGATTATATTGTAGAAAATACGACTAATCAAAAAGAATATATAGATAATGTTATTGTTAATTTAATAAAAAAAATAAATCCTTCTTTGTTGTAATTTGTTGCAATTACAGATATAATAAGGCTAAGTTAAAGACAAATTACAAGGAAAGGAGGAAATGTGCAAGATGGCACATATGCAATATATTTAAGAAAATCAAGAGAAGATATAGAATCCGAAAAATATGGAGAAGGCGAAACTTTAGCAAGACATGAGAAAATTTTAACTACTTTAGCTGAAAAACGAAACCTACATATTTCAAAAATTTATAGAGAAGTTGTAAGTGGTGAAACTATTAGTGAAAGAAAAGAAATGCAAAAACTTTTGAAAGATGTTGAAAATGAAAAATGGACTGGCATTTTAGTTGTTGAAGTAGAAAGACTTGCTCGTGGTGATACTGCTGATCAAGGTAGAGTTTCAAAGGCTTTTAAATATTCTCATACAAAAATTATTACACCTGTTAAAACCTATGACCCAGATAATGAGTTTGATGAAGAATATTTTGAATTTGGCTTATTTATGTCTAGAAGAGAATATAAGACAATCAATAGGCGTTTGCAAAGAGGTCGTGAAATGTCTGTTTCTGAAGGTAAATTTGTGGGAAATATTGCTCCTTTTGGATATGATAGAGTTAAACTAAAAGATTCTAAAGGTTATACCTTATCTATAAATCAAGATGAAGCACTTATTGTTAAAGAAATCTTTAGACTATATACATTTGAGAGTAATACTATAGGTTCTGTTGTAAAGCAATTAAATGATATGAATTTAAAACCTAGAATTTCAAATGAATGGACTATTTCTTCTGTAAAAGATATTCTTTCTAATCCTACCTATATTGGTAAAATTGTTTGGAATAGAAGGAAACAAAAAAAGAAAACGAAAAATGGACATATTATTATTAGCAGACCTCGTAATCAAGATTATTTAATTTATAATGGATTACATGAGCCTATTATTGATAATAAAACTTGGGAACTAGTCCAAGAAAAGCGAAAACAAAATACTCCAAAAGTTAAACATAGTAATATTATTCAAAATCCATTAGTTGGTTTAGTGTTTTGTGAGAAATGTGGCAAGCCAATGCAAAGACGACCTTATGCAAAAGCTGATAAACCTGCAACACTTATATGTTCTAATTCTAAATGTGATAATATAAGTTCTAAACTTTATATTGTTGAAAATAAAATTATTGAAGCATTAAAAATTTGGCTTGAGAATTACAAAATAAATTATAATGTAAAAGATGATTCAAGTGCTGATAATAACAAAATAATTGAAAAATCTATCACCTTTACTAAAAAAGAATTAGAAAAAGAAAATATAAAACTTGACAAAATTTATAATTTCCTAGAAAATGGTATTTATAGTAATGATGAATTTATAAATCGTTCAAAATCTATAAAAGATAACATTCAAAACTTAGCAAATAGATTAGAAGAATACAATTTATTATTACAAAAAAATACAGAAATGCAAAATGAAAAAGAATTGATGATACCTAAATTAGAAAATGTAATTGACTTATACTATAAACTAGAAACTGCTGAAGATAGAAATATTTTATTAAAAAGTATAATTACTAAAGTTACATATCTAAAAACAGAAAAAGCTATAAAAAAAGATTCAGATGCTACCAATTTTGAATTACATATATATCCGAAGATTCTAAAAAAATAAAAAGAGGGGATGATAAATTATCCCCAAACTGCTTCTGCAACGATAGAGCACTCTTTAAGAGCATCCTTATCGTCAACTGTTATACCTTTCTTTACTGCTTCTTCTTCATCATACAGATAAGGATTAAAATAAGAAAAATGTTCTTTTTCTGTAAGAGTACCTCTCACAAAAATCGCCGAACACTTTCCAATTACTTTATTGGTAGATTCTGTACAATAAAGAATCTCCAATTTAAAGTAAATATTTTTAGCATTAGAAAAAGTTGGATAAGGTACAAATAAGATATTCTTCATAAAGTCACCTTTCTACTTACATTAAGTAAGACTGAAATGAAAGTTTACAGTTACTATATATAAGTGTATCATATTTTACATAAAATTGCAAATTTGTTAACATCATATTTTACAGTCAATAGCTAATTGTAAAGATTGTCTTTAGCTATTGACATCATTAAGGAACTAATTCTTCTGTACCAATATCATTTAAAATAGCTTTTGCTTTTTGGTCTGGCATACCAAACCTTTGAGAAAGATATCTCAAAGAAGCAGCAAGTTCACCATCAGGACCGCCATATTGAGATATAATTACTTTAGCAAGTTTTGGATCGCTACATTTAATATTGATTGGATATTGTAATGTTTTATTATAAGTCCACATTAATAATTCCCCCTTTCCCAAGGCCATGGTTCTTCTAACCATCTCCACTTATTACAAGGGTAATTAATGGTAAGAGGTCCATATACTTTTTGGTATTTATCTTTTAAATCTTTTGCCATTTTGCAATATTTTCTATGCAAGCAAAGGGCTTTTTCATCTTCTGGGTGAGTATCTAAATATAAAGCTAATTCGTTAATCGCAAAATCATAGCATCTAATTTGCTGAATCATTTCTCTTCTAGCTTCGCAATCTACTGTTCTTTCTTCTTCGCAGTTACAATGGCATACACAGTTTTGTTCTACCATTTCAGAGCAACCACAATTTCTATTTTCTTCTAACGACATTGATTACACCCCTTTCCAATTTTATTTGTTTCCTTAATATATTTCATTTCCTCCATAGATTGGCAAGGAACATAAGGACTAACTAATTCAGGGAAGATAGTTCCCATTTTTAGACCAACACATGGTTTGAAAGTTTTATCCATATATTGAAAAGGTACATAACTTTGGGCTAACATTGGGTTTTCTGGGAATACATTATATTCTTCATCAAAACCGCAATCACAACTATTGGCATAGTCTTCATAAGAAACTACATCATTACATTGATTTTCTATTGTGTCATTTTGTAATTCACATGAGTCATTTTTGTAACTATTGTTCATACAATAACATTTTCTTCTAAACATCTTTTTTCCTCCTTTTACTACATAATATGATTTATTTTTTAAAATGACACAAAAAGGATTATGATTAAGTGCAATATTGGTTTTTCGTTAATTTGTTTGTGTACCATATTGTTTATATATTAGAAAGTCAGTATGACTTTCCTAATATATAAACAAAAAAGGAATTATCTCATAATTCCTTTATATTTCAATAAAATTATCATTACAAACCTGTAATAAACGATTCATAATAGCAATTCCTAGACCTTCTTTTTTAACACCTTCTATTAATAACATGTCAGAAGAAAGGGAAGAGACCTTTTGTAAAGAAGAGAAGAGATTTTTTGTATATTTCTCTAAATTAGTTTTAGAGGCAACGCAAATCACCTGTTTAATCGATTTTTCAGTATGATAAAATTCAGCATTTTCTGTGCAACAAAGAACAACGCAATTTGTATATTTTTGGCTTAGATCGATGATAGTATCTACCATTTTTTGATTATCTTCACTATATATTAAAATTGATTTGATATCTAATTGATAATGCTTCATATTTGAGCTAGGTAAGATAGGAGTTTTATTTTCTTCTAATATTACATTGCCAGTAATCTTTTTTATTTGTTCAGGTGTAATAAATCCAGGTCTTAAAATATGAGGAACATTGTCGATTACCCTTACAACGGTTGATTCCATTCCAATTTTGCTTTCGCCACCATCAATGGCAAAATCTAAGTGGTCGGCAAATTCATCGATTACATTGGTTAAATTGGTTCCGCTAAGTTTGCCAGAAATATTGGCACTTGGAGCAGCAATGGGAACACCAGCTAATTCTATCAATTTTTTGGCAATGCTACTGTCTGGCATACGAACTCCTACTAAGTCTGAATTTGCTGTTACAACATTAGGAACAATCTTTTTCTTTTTCAAGATAATGGTAAAGGGACCAGGAAAAAAAGCTTCCATTAGCTTATATTCCATAGGAGAGATGTCTTGTGCAATGGCTTCTACCATTGCCATATTACTGACTAATAGATTAGTTGGATTTTTTCTATCTCTTTTTTTTATGTCATAAATTTTTTCGACTGCTTTTTCGTCTAATCCATTTGTTCCAATTCCATATACTGTTTCAGTAGGGAAAAGCACAATTCCACCTTTTTTTAAAATCATTGCTACTTCTTCTAATTTAGATTCTTGATAACCGCTTCTCGCCTTGAGCGTCTAAATAATTTTCCATTATTACTATCATTCCTTCTTTTTTTTATTTGTTCTATTATACAATTTTAATAGACTTATTTCAATATTTTGTGCAAATTGTTGCTAAAGGCAACATAATGTGATATACTTTTTTAGAAACAGCCAATAGCACAAGCAGAAAGGATGGTGGTCATATCTTATAGCAAAGTATGATATAATAGCATAAATCTTAAATTTATAAAGGAATGAGATGAAAAATGAAACAAAAAATAAAAGAAAAATTATTGGAACTAGCAGACCAAAAATACAAAGAATTTCATAGTGGACTATGCCCAGGAACTAATAACATAATAGGGGTAAGAGTCCCGGTTTTAAGAAACTATGCCAAAGAATTGGCAAAAAAATATGAAGTAAACGAATTACTAAAACAAATTGACAATCAATATTATGAAGAAATTATGTTACAAGGAATGCTAATAGGATTAGCTAAGCAAGATTTTGAGACAATGCAAAAGCAAATAGAAGAATTTGTACCTAAAATTGATAATTGGGCAGTTTGTGATGTCTTTTGTGCTGGCTTGAAGGCAACTAAAAAACGAAAAGAGGAAATGTGGCATTTTATCCAAAAGTATTTGCTATCTGACCAAGAATTTGAGATTCGTTTTGTAGTTGTTATGATTTTAGATTATTACATAGAAGAAGATTATTTACAAAAAGATTTCAAGATTTTTGATTCGATTACCAGTCAAGCGTATTATGTGCAAATGGCAGTTGCCTGGGCAATATCCATAGCTTTGATTAAATTTTATGATGAAACAATTCAATATTTGAAGAATGCTAATTTGGATGATTTTACTTATCATAAAGCACTACAAAAAGCAATCGAGTCGTATCGAATTACAGATGAGAAAAAACAAGTTTTAAGAGAAATGAAGAGGACCTAGTAAACTAGATCCCCTTGGAGACTAATTAACAGTTACAGCTTTGTAAAAGTTCAGCTTCTAAAGCTTGTTCCATACAATGCTCCAGCCCATTGCTGCTGACCAGTATTTGCGGAAATTCCAAAATTTCTTTACTAACTTTCTCTTGCTTTTTGAAATCCTCATCCAGCACCTATTGCTAAAATAAGATTTTTCTGATATAATAATGCATATTTGGGAATAGTTCCCTTCAATCTAGAAGGGAAAACTCCTTCTAGGTTTGTAGCAATTGTAAAAAATTTAGAAGGAGAGTGATTAAGTATGCGGGAAAAATTGAAGAAACTTAAAGAGAACTTAGATAAGTTGATGTTGCAGAAGACTAAAAAGCAGATGATATGGTATCAAATAATTTTTTATATTATTTTTGCTACAGGAATTTTTCTATTGTTTCCAATGTTTTCAAAATTAGATGAATTTCTGTTAGGAATGATATTAGCACTAATATACTGCTTTCTGAATATAATAGTGGGAGTATATTTAGGACGTCATCTAACGCTAGCTATTTTGAGAGATGATGAGAGAAAAACAAGAAAACTGTTTTTAAATGGTATACGGCTAAACATTGTTCCAGCGACGCTTAATGCTTATATGAAAATTGGAGACATTATGCAAAACATAATAGCCAAAAAACAGAAATCACATTTTTGTTTTACTTTTTTAGATCCGAATGAATATGTAACGTTTGTGGATGCTCTGATTAAGGATAATAAGCTTGCTATTACAGCAGAATTAATAGCTGAGCGAATATGCATTTCTATTTGCTACGAAGGAGAATACTATCATCCAAAAGAACTTGAAGACATTAGCTCTAGATGGTTTAAATTTCATTTTTTAATTAAAAAATAGCATACAAAAAAAGACAGCTGTTGTAGTAGAACAGTTGTCTTTTTGGATAGTGATAACTTCACATTATACGTGTGGTTCTAAAATTTCTAGTAGGAAGTGCCAAAACAACTTTATATTATGATTATAAAAAAGTTGAAATAGTAGAAAAGTTATGATATAGTAAGAATACAAACAAAAAAGATAAGGAGAAAAAAATGGAAGAGGAAAGAAAAAAGGCTGAAAAGGCACAAAAGCCAAAAAAAAGGATAGAAGAAAAAAAGAAAAAGAAAAAAGTAATAACAAGGACTTTTTTTACTATGATAGCCATTATCGTAGTCATATTTGTTGCACTGATTATCAATGACTACATCATATTAGACAACAATAAAAAAACAAATTTAGTAATCAATAATAACAACATCACATCAAACTTAAAAAATGATGTTTTAATAGAAGACAATATCATTTATCTTTCGAAAGCAGATATTGCTAATTTTTTTGACAAATATATTTATGATGAAAAAGAATCAAACCAAATTGTAACAACTTATGGTAAAAAAATAGCAACCATTGGATTTGAAGAAAATACCATCACCATAAATGGTTCTGAAAAAAGAATTTATGCCCATGCTATCAAAAAAGATGATGTTGAATATTTACCAATTTCAGAAATGAAAGATGTCTATGATATCGAAATTCAAAACATAGAAAAAACCAATGTAATTACCATGGATTCTTTGGATAAAGAACAAAAAAGAGCCATTGTATCATCCAACTTAGCAGTTAAATCTTCTACTAATATAATTGCAAAAACAATGGATAGAATAAAAAAAGGCGATAGTGTCTTGGTCGTATCTTCTGACAAGGGTTATACAAAAATTCGAACTGAAAATGGAAAAGTAGGATATGTCAAATCTGATAAATTAGAAAATGAATATGTGGTTCGAGAAGCAATGACAGAAGAAAAACAAGTAGAAGGAAAAATCAATCTAATTTGGGATTATTATTCAACGTATGGTTCAGCACCAGATCGAACTGGGACAAGCATAGATGGTGTTAATGTTGTGTCACCTGCGTTCTTCTATTTAGATGAAAAGGGGAATTTAAAAGAAAATATCGGAAATAAGGGAAAAGCCTATATTGAATGGGCTCACAAAAATGGTTATAAAGTTTGGCCAATGGTTTCCAATGCAGAAGCAGCAACTAAGAGTTTATCCATTACATCTGACATTATGAACAGCTATGAAAAAAGGCAAAAGTTGATAGAAGATATCGTAGATGCTTGTGTTAAATATAAATTAGATGGTATTAATGTAGATTTTGAAAATATGAAGCAAGAAGATAAAGATAGGTATTCAAGATTTATCATAGAACTAACACCTAGACTAAAAGAAATTGGACTTGTTACCTCTGTCGATGTAACCGCTCCAGATGGGGGGGAGACTTGGTCTATGTGCTTTGACAGACATGTGATAGGAAATGTAGCAGATTATATTGTGTTTATGGCTTATGACGAATATGGGGTTTCTAGCACAAAGCCAGGAACAACAGCAGGATATGATTGGGTGAAACTAAGCTTGACTAAATTTTTACAAACAGAGGAAATTGAATCAGATAAAATTATTTTAGCGGTTCCATTTTATACAAGAGTTTGGACAACCGATAATTCAGGAAAATCAACTAGCAAAACGGCTAGTATGAAGAGCCTTAACGATATTTTACCAAATGATGTAGAGAAAAAATGGGATGATGATTTAAAACAAAATTATGTGGAATATACAGAAGCTGGTAATAAAAAACAGATATGGATTGAAGACCTAGATTCTTTAAAAGCTAAGATTTCCTTGATTACAGATAACAAGCTAGCAGGTGTTGGATGCTGGCAAAAGGGAATGGAGACAGATGATGTTTGGGGCATGATTAAGGAAGCATTGGATTTGAAATAGATTCTCTTTTGACTTTTGCTATAAAATGATTTATAATTAGATTATAGGATAAACATCCAAAAACAATAAAAAACAAAGAAAAACAAAGGAGGGTATTGACATGAAGAAAAAAGGTGTTTTTATTGTAGTGCTGTTTTTGGTATTAGTACTTTCCGTGAATTGGTACAGTAATACACGGAAGGACGAAAGCGGAAGCGGAGGTGGCACGCTAGAATTACCACAAAAGAAAGAATTAAGTGATTTTAAGCCACAAGGTACATATGCTAAAGAAAAATTGGGAAAATATTATGTTGAATATCAGTTTGACAAGCCGAACGATAAGATAGTAGTTTATCAAACGCAAGAAAGCAAGTATCTTGTGTGTGAAAACACGAGCAAAAAGACGGGTAAATGTTATGCTAGTGTGACCTTTGAACAAGATAAAGCAAAATTTATGGCTTTATCCAACGAGTATCTGCTTTTTGAAGCAGAGGAAACAATAGCAGTGGATATTAAAGACGGCAAGGAGAAATCCTTTAATGAACTCTCAAAAAGAGAACAAAAATCCTTTGTATTTTTTAGTATCTATGAAGAAAAAAATTTAAAATAATTTCCATTTGCTTCCGTTTGCAAAGTATCCTATACGAAATGTATGATATATATTTCGTATAGGGTATTTTTTAGTGAGAAAGCTTAATATATTATTAAGGTATGAAAAAATCATATATTAAGCTTTCTCACAAGAAAACAAATAATAAGACTGACTAGTAACAATTTTTTTACTAAAAACGATAAAAACTGCTTGACATTGCGGAATTTGACGTATATAATACTAAAAAAGCACATTTTGGAGGTATACAAAACACATATGCAAAACGAAAATGTATTTTATACAACAAATCAATATAATAATATAACAGACGAGCAAATAGTATCTCTAATCAAGCAAGGAGACGAAAAAGCCTTATCTTATTTATTGGAAAAATATAAAAATTTAGTCAATTTAAAAGTGGGAAAATACTTCATCATAGGAGCAGAAAGAGAAGATATTGTCCAAGAAGGAATGATAGGATTATTTAAAGCAATCAAAAATTTTGATATAGAAAAGCAAAATACCTTTAAATCTTTTGCTAATATTTGTATTGAAAGACAATTAATAACAGCGATAAAAAGTTCCAATCGTCAAAAACACATGCCACTTAATTCATATTTATCTTTAAATACAGCAGCATATGACAACAATGAAGAAGATAGTGTAGAATTAATCGATACTTTTGACAGTAAAACGATTGAAGACCCATTAGAAACTGTCATGAAAAAAGAATATTATTCAGAAGTTGAAAGTGCAGTCAATAAATCATTAAGTAAATTTGAAAAACAAGTTTTAGACAGATTTATCAAAGGCGAAAGCTATGTCACGATTGCACAAAAGTTAGATTCGCCTGTTAA
>CANOYI010000058.1 GCA_947571515.1 uncultured Clostridium sp.
GCTTAGATATACAAAATCTTTCATTTATTTTTAATAGCAAATGCCCAACTAGCGGGGAAATTTGCAAAAAGTCGAAACTTAAATGTAATTTTTTTAGATTTCTATCCTTTTCATAAATTTATCACGAATCAACTCTTTCAACAAACCATTCTTCTCTGTCTCTAATTTAGGATCCTCTTGTAAAATCTTCATAGCCACACTTTGAGCAGACTTCAATATCGGCATATCTTCAAACAAATTAGCAATCTTAAACTCAGGCAATCCATGTTGCATCGTGCCAAAGAAATCACCAGAACCCCTTAATTCTAAATCTTTTTCTGATATCACAAAACCATCATTTGTGTTGCACATTACCTTCATTCTCTCTCTTACTGTTTCGCTTTTTCCTTCATACTTTAACACACAATAAGATTGATAGTCCCCTCTTCCTACTCTTCCTCTTAATTGATGCAATTGTGCTAAACCAAACCTCTCTGCATTCTCAATTACCATGATATTAGCATTCGGTACATCAACACCTACTTCAATTACCGTTGTTGATATTAGAATATCGATTTCACCTGATTTAAATCTTTCCATAATATCATCTTTTTCCTTTGGTCGCATTTTTCCATGGATATATTCAAGCTTATATTGTGAAAAAATTTCTTTTTGATAAGTTTCATACAACTTTTCAACAGATTTCAAATCTAACTCTTCATTCTCTTCTACCAATGGACAAACAATATAAGCTTGGCGTCCTTCTTGTATTTGCTTCGCAATAAAACCATTTACTCTTTGCGTCATATTTTTATGAACAGCAAAAGTCTCTACCTTTTTTCTATTTGGTGGTAATTCATCAATAATTGAAATGTCTAAGTCTCCATATAAAATTAATGCTAATGTTCTTGGGATTGGGGTAGCTGTCATAACTAATACATCTGGATTTCTTCCTTTTTGTGCTATTTTCGTTCTTTGCTTCACTCCAAATCGATGTTGCTCATCTGTTACGACTAATCCTAAATTCTTAAATATGACATTTTCTTCTATCATCGCATGGGTTCCAATTAAAATATCAATTTCACCATTTTCTAATCTTTCTAATAATTCTTCCTTTTTCTTTTTCGAAATACCAGAAATTAATAACTCACACTTAATCCCTAATTCTTCTAAAATCTTCTGAAAATTCTCTAAATGCTGTGTAGCAAGGATAGCTGTTGGTGCCATAATAGCTGCTTGATAGCCACATTTTACTGCTTTATAAGCAGCACATATGGCTACCACTGTTTTACCAGAACCAACATCTCCTTGTAGTAATCGATTCATCGGTTTTTCCGCTTCCATATTATTATCAATTTCTTCTAATACTCTAATTTGTGCTTTGGTTAATTGAAATGGTAATTGATTGATAACATCTGACATTTTTACGTTTTGGTCAAATTGAATTCCTTTTTCTTCATTCAAATAACTATTTTTCAATTCTAATAAAGCAAGCTGAGTCGATAATAATTCCTCAAAAACTAGTCTTTTTCTTGCTTTATTAAAGTCTTCAAATTCATTCGGAAAATGAATCTGCCTGATGGCTTCATTAATTCCTTGTAAATCATATTCTTCTAGTAAGTAATCTGGTAACGTTTCATTTAGTCTCTCTTCTACTTCTGCCAAGCCACTTTCCATAATTCTCCTCAATACATTTTGTGATAATTGATACGTTAATGGGTATAAAGGAATAATTTTTCCTGTATTAAATTTTTTATCCTTTTCATCAAATACAGGAGAATTCATAGTAATTTTCCCAAAATTATTCGTTATTTTTCCATAAAATTTATACGTTTCACCAACTTGAAATTTATTTTTTAAATAGCTTTGGTTAAACCATGTAATCATGCAACTACCTGTCTCATCTCTTACAAGCAATTTTTGCATCGTTTTTCCTCGCAACCCGAGTATCTGAAACTTTCCCGCAAGCAATTGCTTCAATTAACACTTCATCACCATTAACACATTCTGCTATATTTTTAGGCTTACTCCTATCTTCATAAGTTCTTGGATAATAGGTAATTAAATCTTTTAACGTAAATATCCCTATTTTATTTAGTAATTGAACTCGATTGGGTCCTACTCCTTTGATATATTTTACATCTTTACTTAAATCCATTTTTCTCTCCTTCAGAAATGTTCGATAAATTGCCATTAGGGACGGACCTTTTTGGCAATTTCTCTAACTTAAAATCTAAGGCATCTGCACTGACCAATTTAAATTCTATTCCATAATGTTGCCCCTCTACCGCTTCTTTAATAGAAGTACTATGCAAGTGTCCATAATAACATTTTTTTACATCATAATTTTTCATCACTTTTAGAAAATCACTCATTTCGTTATTTAAAATGTTACTATGTGTAATAGGTGGATAATGAAGAAATACAACGATCTCTTTTTCCTTGTTTTCGTTTAATTGAGAGGCTTTCTCTAATGATAATTCTAATCTTCCCACTTCTCGTTTTAATAATTTTTTGTCTTCTTCTTCATTTTGCCCCCAACCTCTTGTTCCTGCCATAATATAGTTTTCAAATTTATAGGCCGAATTATAAAGAAAATCTATATTGTGAAAATCATTTTCTTCCAAAAATTTTCTCATATTGGTTACCGTTGTCCACCAGTAGTCATGGTTTCCTTTTAATAATAATTTTTTTCCTGGCAATGCATTCAAATAAGAAAAGTCCTCATAGGTATCTTTCAAATAAGTTGACCATGAAAAATCACCTGGTAATACTACTAGATCATTTTCTTTTACTTTTTCATTCCAATCTTTTCTTATCTTCTCTTCATGTCCCTTCCAATTCTCGCCAAAAATACTCATTGGCTTATTTTCGTGGAAAGATAAATGAAGGTCTCCTATGATATAAATTGCCATCTATAATCTCCATTTCTATTCAGTCTTGTTTTGGATTTTTTTCTTTGTCAACCAAGTGAATTTCTCCTAATTACAATTTCAAGTTTGGTATCGCATTTAAGGTCAAATCATTTCTATTTCCTGCCATATAATTGTAGTAGCCAGCTGATGCAATCATAGCCGCATTATCGGTACATAATTTCAAATCTGGCATATATACTTTTATTCCCTCTTTTTCAAGTTTTAAAAATTCCTTTCTCATATAGGAATTAGCCGATACGCCACCTGCTAAAGCAATCGTTTTTAGGTTGGTTCTTTCAATTGCCTTTATTACATTTTCCATTAATGTCTCTGTTACTGTTTTTTGAAAACTAGCACACAAATCAGCTTTATTAATCTTGGGGTTTTTGTGGTGTAAATTAATAACAGCTGTCTTAATTCCACTAAAACTAAAATCCAACGTATCCCCATCAAAATGTGTTTTTGGTAATTCGATATTGGCTTGTCCCTCTTTGGCAAGCTGATCAACTTTTGGTCCCCCTGGATAGCCAAGCCCTACTACCCTAGCCACTTTATCAAAAGCTTCACCAATGGCATCATCTCTTGTCTTGCCCAATACTTTAAACTCTGTATAGGATTCCACATAGATAATTTGCGTATTTCCTCCTGACATCATAACACATAAAAATGGTGGCTCTAATTCTTGATAGGTAATATAATTAGCTGCGACATGTCCTTGAATATGGTTCACTCCTACAAGAGGAATTTCATTCGCAAATGCTAATGCCTTAGCATACGATAATCCAACCAATAAGGCTCCCACTAATCCTGGACCATAAGTTGGTGTAATGGCATCCATCTCTTTCCATTCTACTTTTGCTTCTTGTAATGCTTTTTTTGCCACTCTTGAAATAGCCTCAATATGATTTCTGGAAGCTATCTCTGGCACAACTCCTCCATATTTCTCATGGATTGGTATCTGAGTATCTATTATATTGGAAAGAACCTCTCTACCATTTTTTACAATGGATACAGAGGTTTCATCACAACTCGATTCAATTCCGCATTGTTAAAATATCTTTTTTCATCTTTGCTCCTTTTTCGTGGCGACTTTGGGACAGGCACAAACTCGCCATCCCAAAGTCGCCAAAAGCCCTCTCTTTCTTAAAAACCAAATATCATCTGGATGATACTCATAATTCCTGATGTTACTCCATTGATAACTGGTGATATAATGATACTTGCTATTCCAGTAATCCATATAACTACAAATATGATGTAGAATATTTGCTCATTGTTTCTAAACCATTGTTTTGCATTGTATGGTAAAAATGGCATGATGATTTTTGATCCGTCTAATGGTGGTAATGGTATTAGATTAAATACGCCTAGTCCTATGTTGATGGATATGGCTGCTCCTAGCATTAGTTGAATGATGTTTCCAACGGTTGATACTAAAAATGTACCAGCAAATTTGATAAGTGCTCCATATATTAAGGCAAATACAAAGGCTAATACGATATTGGTTAATGGTCCTGCCACTGATACGATAGCTTCTCCTTTTTCCATGGACATTTTTCTGGTATAGTTACTAGGATTGACATGGACTGGTTTTCCCCAACCAAATCCTGCAAATAATAACAAAAGTGTTCCGATTGGGTCTAAATGATCAAATGGATTTAAACTTAATCTTCCTTCATTTTTGGCTGTGTTATCACCTAGTTTATACGCTGCATAGCCATGGGCAAATTCATGGAATGTAATTGCTATTAACACTCCTGGTATACTCACTAATAGGGCAAATAATGCTCCTGGGTTTGTGATGTATTGTGCTAGTGTTGATAATACCATAATAGCTATTATGATATATATAATTCTTTTGTCAAATGAAAAATTGAACATATTTCTTCTCCTTTTTTATTTTGAGATGTTTAGAGCATCTTCTTTAATTACTATTGTATAATTTTTATATATTATAGATTATAGAATTTTTCTATTGATTTGTCAATTTATATATGAAAAATAGAAAAGAGCAGAAATCTTTATATTACTGATTCCTGCTTTCACTCTTTTTATCAGTCTCCGTTGCCAATATAATCGGCTACCTTAATACTTCGACATGGTACTAATAAGGAAATAATAGCTAAGCCTCCTATTAGCATAAGGGCTATCTTTACTGTTTTCTTCATAAGCTGTCGCCTCCTCTACTATTTTATGATATCTTAATTGTACCATTTCTTATATGTTTTTTCAATGATTTATTAAATTTTATCTTCGTTTACTTATTATGAAATATTATTCATACTCTTTATTTTACTATAAATATCATACCAACTATAACATCTAGTCATTTTATCATCTTCTATACAACCTTTATTATACCCTGCATCATAACAAATCACAGGAATATAATTCTTTAATTCCTTTATATTATTCGGATTATCTTCAATCATCAAATCGATTTTATTTTCCATAATTTCTTGATATTTACTCTCATTAGAAGCCTTTGAAAAAATCAGTTTATCATAAGTTATTTTATTTTCATTCAGCCAATTTTTAACGATTTCTCTCATTTTCCTTCCAACCTCATCATCTCTATTTGCCAACCATCTAGAAGTGATAACATATATTTCATGTCCCTCTTCTTTCAATTTATGGATTATTTCTGATGCAAAAGGTCTAGCTTTTTCATGGATTGCATAATATTCTAAATATTCCTTCCAAAAATCGTTCTCTACTTCTTTGCTGATATGAAATGTTTTACAATAGTCATAATTACTATTGCCAATATGATAAGCAATGTTGTTTTCAACACAGTATTTACTAATATGATTGATAACAAATTGTTCTATATTGGTCATAACGCCATCAATATCTATTCCTATTCTCATAAATTTCTCCATTCATAGATTCAAAATATGCAAGCTAAGTTATTATTTTGATTATACCAATTTTTAATTGATATTACCCACATATTTTTCTACATTTTCTTGTATTTCATCTTCTTTTTCTTGCATTGCTTCAAGAGTACTTTGTAGTAACTCATCTAATTCCCAACCTAACCCGATTGCTCCATTGCTAATCAATTCTCTTGAACAACCTGCAGCAAACTTCTTGTCTTTATACTTTTTCTTTAAGCTTTTTAATTCCATGTCTTTGGTACTTTGAGATGGTCTCATTTTTGCTGCCGCCCAAATTAATCCTGATAATTCATCTGTTGCAAAAAGTATTTTTTCCATTGTATTTTCAGGCATAACATCAGAGCAAATTCCATACCCATGACTACAAACAGCATGGATTAATTCTTCATTGGCATTAATTTCTTTTAATATTTCAACTGCTTTTTGGCAATGTTGTTCTGCATACATCTCATAATCAACATCATGTAATAATCCTGCTAATCCCCAGAAATCTTCATTTTCATTCTGTTTTTTAGCAAAATATCTCATAATTTGTTCTACTGTAAAAGCATGTCTAATATGAAATTCTTCTTTATTATATTTCTTTAATAAATTGATAGCATCTTCTCGATTGATGTTTACTTCAACCTTACTAGTTTTACTACTTACGCTGGGTTCCTCTTTTTCCTTATTTTTAGCTTCCTTTATTTTCTTATCATTCCCCATCCCAATTGGTTTCATGGTTGGGAATAGTAGCACATCTCGAATCGATGGGCTATCTGTTAATAGCATAATTAAACGGTCAATTCCAATTCCTAATCCACCTGTTGGAGGCATTCCAATCTCTAATGCTTGGATGAAATCTTCATCCATCATTCCTGCTTCTTCGTCTCCTGCTTCTCTTGCTTCTACTTGCTTTTTAAATCTTTCATATTGGTCGATTGGGTCATTTAATTCTGAGAAAGCATTTCCATATTCACGTCCACCAATGAAAACTTCAAACCTCTCTGTCAATCTTGGATCTTCTTTCTTTTTCTTGGCTAATGGTGAAATTTCAATCGGATAATCATAAATAAACGTTGGTTGCAC
Source organism: uncultured Clostridium sp. (assembly GCA_947571515.1). GTDB lineage: Bacteria > Bacillota > Clostridia > TANB77 > CAG-508 > CAG-269. The sequence continues at coordinate 6,863 of CANOYI010000058.1, forward strand.
CAATGTTTTTTCTACATATTCATCAAAAAATAGACTGATTACATCTCCTCTTGTCTCTTTTGTTTTGTCTGGTATTTCAATATTTCTTTCTTTGGCAAGAGCAACTGCTTCTTCGTCTGTATGGATGGTATTAAAGTCTACTCCACATGCTTCTTTAATCGAATCAATCATGCTGATTCTTTTCCAACCTGGTGTTAAGTCAATTTCTTGCTCTTGGTAAATTACTTTCGTTGTTCCTTTTACTTTGATGGCACATTTTGAGAATAATTCTTCTACCATGTCCATCATGTCATGATAATCAGCATATGCTTCATATAGTTCAATCGTTGTAAATTCTGGATTGTGACGGATATCCATTCCTTCATTTCTGAAAATTCTTCCCATTTCATATACTTTATCATAACCACCCACGATTAGTCTTTTTAAATTTAATTCAGTAGCAATTCTTAAATACATATCAATATTTAAAGCATTGTGATGTGTAATAAATGGCTTTGCAGTAGCTCCACCAGATATGGTATTTAACATTGGTGTATCAACTTCTAAATATCCTTTTTCGTCTAATATTCTTCTGATTTCTGTGATAATTTGACTTCTCATTTCAAATGTTTTCTTTACTTCTGGGTTCATAATTAAATCTACATATCTTTGACGATAACGTAAATCTACATCTTTTAAGCCATGGAATTTTTCTGGCAATGGTCTTAAAGACTTAGAAAGTAAAGTTACTTCTTTGGCATGCACGGAAATCTCTTCGGTTTTGGTCTTAAAGACAAATCCAGTAATGCCAATGATGTCTCCGATATCCCATGTTTTAAATGCTTTGTAACTTTCTTCTCCTAAATCATTGATACTAACATAACTTTGAATTTTTTCGTCACTATCTTGAATTGTACAAAAAGATGCCTTTCCCATAATTCTTTTGGCAATAATCCTTCCGCAAACGGTTACATCTTTTTCCTCAAATTCGTCGTAATTTTCTTTGATTATTCCTGCTGTACAAGTTCGATCAAATTTCGTTATTTGGTATGGGTCTTTTCCTTGTTGCTGTAGTTCTACTAATTTATCTCTTCTGATTTGCATCAAATGATTGATGTCTAATTCTTCTGTTTCATTGTTTTGCTTGTTATTTTCTTGCATTAAAATCTCTCCTTTTTTATTTCCTTAGCTCTGTTTTTATATATTATATAGCAAAAGTTGGTAAAAGTAAAGATTTACCAAACTTGAATTACCAACCTTAGTCTTTAAAAATTGGGTATACTTTTTCTATCGTAGTACTACTAGTATTATAAGCACCGCTCGTAATCGTGCTGTGTTGTTATTTTTAAATAGTATGATCCTATATAAGCACTTAAATCTAATTCTAATCGATACTTTTGAGCACCATTTGACCCATAATTTGATACTTGTTCTAACTGATTAAAAGAATAAAAATCATTATAATTTGAGTGGCTATTAGAAGCCGATATCCCTATGGTTGTATAATTCGTTGCTGTAGTAGCATTACTATATAACCAACAATCCATTACTATTTTGCTGATATTGGTTACATCGATAGGTTGATTATATATAATCATACCAACGTTCCCTTTCTTTTTATTCTCAGGATTTGTATTATAATCATCTGGTAATGTAACTTGTGGAGAATTATTAGCCCAACAAGAAGCATTTATGGTATTTCCTTTTTTACCTGTATAATTCCATATTCCGCTATAATCTGCAATTCCAAATCCACTAGCATAATTACTGATAATTGAAAAATTCCAATTTTCTTGTCCTTCCTCCAATGTTATATATCTTACATCTTTATTACATATTTCACAGACACCTTCAGAATACTTGTGTCTGATATCTTGAGACTTTACTTCTGATTTTATAGTACCATTTTGTATTTGTATATTATAGATGCCTTCTTGTTCCACCACAAAGCTTAAATCTTCAGTTGTGTTCCAATTTGTATCGCCTTCTATCTGATAGGCTACATGCCACTTATCAATATAACCATTATATTCAATATCAGAAATGCTAACTCTCCATTGGTTAGCACCAATACATTCAAAACTAACATTAAAAGTTGGTTTATCCTCAGAGGTTGGCTCATATTTTACATTATATAATCCGTCTGGTACTTGATTTAAAGTATAATAAGTCTTTCCTTGATATTTCAACCCTTGGTAACTTACTACACTTCTTGTTTTTATATTAATAAAAAAATCTTGTTTCACACCTTCAATACCTAACTTTTTAACTTCATCATTGCTCCAATATCGGTAACCATCAGAAGATGTAATCCCAGATTCATTTTCTGTAAAAACTTTTGTGGCTTGCTCTGCAATACTACTTTCTTCTGTAAGTTCTATTCCTATTTGTTGTTCTTTATCTTGTTCATAAATAGCATTTACCTGTGTTTGCATTAACTTTAATTCGGCTGTAAAAGTTGTTAATTTAGATGAGCTAATTACATTGAGTCCACTATAAGTTGCTACAGATGCTAGTATTAATAATACTGTTATTGTAATAACTAACGATACTAGCGTAATTCCTTTGCATTTTTGCATTCGTTACCTCCTTAGTTTATTTCTTTTCCTATATAAAGTTGTTCTTTTGCTTCCATTTTTATCTAAACTTACTATCTAACACTAATTATAAAATGACAGATTTTTATAAACTTTGGTTAGATGTTTTTGTTGGTTTTATTATAACAGATAATCTACTATTGATAAATAGTTTTATGAAATTTTGTCAAAAAACTTTCTATTTCTATATCATCATCACTTATATTATATTTTCTGATACTATCAAAGTTCCTAATATAAAATGGTAAATATTCCTGAAAAACTTTCTTGAAATTGTTTAATTCTTCTTCTGTTTTAAAATCATATAAATAAACTTTAGCATTTCTGTTATTTTCCAAAAATGTTTCGTTAATAAACACTAATGGCGAACATATTCTTTTGTAATATTCTTTCAGTTTATGAATATTTTCCATACTTTCCCCCATATTTGATACCTACCTTAATAGTTTCAACTATATATTATAAATTACTTTTCTTCATCCTTATTATTTAATCTTTTCTCTAGTGTTTCTATACTTGGTAAGTTATTTGCTAAATACTCTGGTATCTCTTGTAAATATTTATATTCTGCTACTCCTATCGGCTTATTTATATCTTTCAAGGCTAGTTCAGCAGTTAACTTATGTTCATCTCTACATAGCAAAATTCCTATTGTTGGATTATCATCTTTTTTCTTTAATAACATATCTACTGCATTCAAATAAAAATTTAACTTGCCTGCAAATTCTGGTATGAATTTAACAGTTTTTAATTCTACTACAACATAGCATTTCAAGTTTAAATTATAGAATAGTGAATCTATATAATAATCTTCTCCTTCTATTTCTAAATGATATTGTCTTCCTACAAAAGCAAAACCATTTCCAAACTCTAAAAGTAAATTAGTAATATTAGAAACTAATGCATCTTCTATATCTCTTTCTAATGCTTTTTCATTATAAGTAATATCAAATACATATGGATCCTTTAGCATTTCTAATGCTCTTTTTCCCAATTCTATTGGTAATGTTTCTTCGTAATTGCTTATTTTATTATCTAATAATGCTTGTCTACTATATAAATTGGTTGCAATTTGATGTTCTAACTGTGTTCTAGTCCATAAATTTTCTAATGCCTTTTCAGAATACCATAATCTTTCTTCCATATTTTTTACTTTATCCATTATAGATATTACTAATCCCCATGGCAATTTTGCAACATTGTGTTGCAAAATTGCATCATACTCAAATTCTTTTGCAAATTTTTGCATATATCTTAAATTTCTTGCAGATAAACCATCTGCATCTGGAAATTCCAATTTTAAATCAGTAGATAAATTATTTATAAAATTGGTACCATACTTATTCTTTTCTATTAGTCCTTTTCCTATTCTATAATACATCATTATCAGTTCATTATTTGCATTTAATAAAACTTTTTTTCTAGTATTAATTATATCTTTTTTAATCTCATTTAAAAATTTAAAATATTCATCATCATTAATAGTATTAATTAAATCTTTCATTAAATTCCTCCGTTTTGAAATTTGCAACGGAGCGTTGCAAATTTCATATTTTACTTATTTATACCATAAAATTAATATAAATACAATTGTTTCCAATATATTCATTTTAAAAATTATAAAAAGGCTGTTACTTTTGTGTGCAACAACCTTTTATAATTTTATCTTCCTAAATATCTATCTTTTTTCTTTGCTTTCGTAATATCTTCTTGTCCATTTTTCATTTGCATTTCAATTTTTATAACTTCTTTAAC
>CANOYI010000059.1 GCA_947571515.1 uncultured Clostridium sp.
GTTACCGCATTCGCATTTTGGTATGCTACTGCAATCTGTTCTTCACTCGTTGCTGCTGTTTTGCTTACTTGTATATCGGCTTCTACCACAAGTGTAATTCCTTCAACAGTTGAAGTATAATTTCCTTGTTTTCCCTTTAATACTAAGTTAATTTGATTTCCATTTACAGCATATTGAATGGTATCTTCTAATTCATTATTGTCATCATATAATTTACTAATATTGGTTATATTGATTCCTTCTACTTGCTCTGGTAGTGTAATGGTAAAGTTTGGGTTTTCAAATAAATCATATTTTTCTTCATTCGATAATAAGGTTATTTTCATCGCTACATGATTACTAATTACCGTAGATAGCTGGTCTGTATCTAATGCTATTTTACTTTCTGTTATGGTATCTTTTAATTGAATATTATTTTCTACTTGATTGGCTATTCCTTGATTGTATTGGCAAGAAATCACATTATGAATACGTGATGCTACTTTTACAACTGGATTTTGCTCTCCTTTTACCGTTTTTATATGGTTAATTTCTAACGTTCCTTCTTCTACTGGTTTGGTAATTTGCATTTTTATTGCTTTTATTTCACTGTTTCCGTAGTCTAAAACCATGAATCCATTTTCATTCACTTGTGTATTAACATCTATGGTTCCTATTACTTGATTGGCTTGATCTAGTATTGTAATATTTCCATTTTCTCCTAATATCTTGTCAAATTTTTCTTTGGAAATTAAAGTTTGAGAATACAAGATATTAGCAGCATTTTCTGCTTCATTTGCCGTATAGGTACTTTCATTTTCTTGTACAACAATGTCATTTACCATTTTGGCCAAATTAACTTTTACATTGGTTTTTGTTATGTATTGTCTGTCAATTCCAGCTACTATTTTCCCTTTATAAATTTCATTTTCTTGGTTTTGTGCTTCAATGGTAACAATGGAATCTTTTTCTTCTTGATTTAATATAATTTTTGTTGTGTTTGTGATTTCTCCTTTGTTGTAATATGTGATTTTTAATTCTGGCTCTAATCCTATCTCATTAAATTCTACATTCTTATCATAAACATAAGTTATTACGATGTTTTCAGTACCTTGTTTTTTCCAAATAACATTCCCCTCTTTCTCTTGATTGTTTAGGGTAATTTCATTAACACCATCTCTTACGTGGCTCTCATAAGAAGTCATCGTATTTAAATTAACTTGTGTTTCTACCTGTGGCTCTGCTTCTCCTACTTTAGGAGCATCTATTCTTGCTAACATCTCTTTGATCGGATAACTATTACTCTTGGTTCCTACATTCCAAGATAATTGAACCACTCTCTTTTCTTCTCCATTGATATTAGATACTTTATTGGTAATGATAGATGCCTCATTAATGACATCTTCTTGTTTTGCTTCCTCTACCAAATTTAATCTTACGGTTTTAGTAGCCTTTATTTTCTTATCTTTTTCGGAACGATCTCTATAAATACCATTTAGTGTTATTTTACTTTCCACGTCTAATAAACCTACACGATAATTTTCTTCTTGAATAGGTTCAATCTTAATTGGTATTTCAACAGAACTTCCCGCTGTTATGTTATACAATTGAACAGTATTGTTTTCTACCTTTTCAACATATTGGTTATCAGATTCTACTAGTTTAAAATTCGTTTGTTCTTCTAAACTAATACTTCCATTCAAATATCCTTCTTGCTTTACATTTAAATACATATAAAGCATTGTGTCACGATTACTTGGTACCCTATCTAAATCTGATACATGTTCTCCTTTTTCATCTTTGAAATACACATTAAATTCTACATTATTGTTGTTGGTATTATTATTACTATCTAAAGCATAACTGATTAAACTACTTCCAACAAAAATAAAATTTGCCATGGTCATTGTTAAAATGATGGCCAAAACAACACTAATTTTGAAAACCTTACTTTTCATAGTATCCTCCTTAATCATCAGGCATTCTATTTTACCCAATTCTTCAAATATATTATATATACTTATTTTGAAATAAATCAACCTTTATCTTTTGTGTCTCAATCGTTTGAGATAATTCTCTCTTACGGAAAATACACTTTATCTCAAATTATGAAATTATATTATTTTTTTGTTACATTTTGTAATATTACCATTTTTGTACATAATCATCTATTATTATACATCATTTGCATTGTTTTTTCAATAGTTTTATAGCCAAAAAATAACCTTTTATGTAAATTTTTGTTACAATTCACAGTTAAAATTTTTATATTCAAAATTTATTATATTTTTATAAAATAACAAATCGGGGGGACCAGCAAATTATAGAATGTTATCAAATGATATTAAAATTTTAATATCATTTGATTTACAGTCTATTATGTAGCTGGGATTTATTTTATAAAAATACTAATAAATTTTGTTATTACTTATCTAAGCTGTAAATTGTAACAAATTTTTCATTTAGAAATAAAACAATTGGATTAGTAAAGTTTTTTACATTATTTCATATAATAATTACAGAGGTGATTGATTTGAATAATATGAATTTTGACGAAAATACTATCAATAAATTGAAAGATATGATGAATAAAGGAGATTTGAATGACGTGATATCACAAATCCCCCCTGAAATGATACAAAATTTTTCTTCTATGATGTCACAAAATCAAGGAAATAGTTCTGCTAATACGAATTCCTCTAATACATCGAATAACATGAATAATAATAATAATGGCAATTTCGATTTTAGCAAAATTGATATGAACACGATTCTAAAGATGAAATCTGTTATGGAAAAATTAAATACATCCAATGATCCCAGATCCAATCTGCTATATTCTTTAAAACCTTACTTACGTGAAGAAAAAAAAGGAAAAATTGATCAATATGCAAATCTACTAAATGTAGCTAAAATTGCCGATCTTTTAAAAGATGATAATAAGGAGAATCCTCACAATGGCTAGTTTTTATAATAATTATTATAGATATTATAGACCTTACCCCCCTGTGAATTTCAAAAATTCATTAGACACAAAAAGCCATTCTTCTTCTGAGGACAAAGCTCTCGATTGTGATACTCCTCCTATAAGATCTGATGATAAAACTTCACAGAAAAATTCATCTAGATCTTATTCTTTTGGTCCCATTCATTTCAAAAATCCTCTTTTTGATGATATCGAAAGTCCTATCTTTGAAATAATGGGAATTCAATTATATCTAGATGATATTATTATACTTGGTTTATTATTCTTTTTATATCAAGAAGGCGTACAAGACGAAATGTTATATATAGCTTTAATTCTATTGTTGTTAGGTTAGATAAGTATCTCATAGAATTAACAAAAATTATTACTCAATTACAATCTTATCATTTTCAATATACACATAGGCTTGTTTATGCATAGGCTCTTCGTTATGGTCAATCTCTTTTACTACATTAGCAATTCTAATTTGTACCGCATCCACTAATCCTGCTGCTATAATCGCTTGTGTATTTCCTTTTGCACCAGCATGTGCTAAGCCTCTTAAAGCACCTAATACAATAATATTATCAGACGCAATCACTTCAGCACCAGAGTTAACATCACCAATAATAACTAAACTACCTTCTGATTCAATCTTTTGCCCAGAACGCAAAGAACCTCTATGAAATTTCGTTTCTGACACAGCTATTTCTTTTTCAAATGTCTTTTTTATACTATGTAATCCTAAAGTTTTTGGCGTATCAAAATCAATTTCTACATCAATTTTACTTTTAATTAATTCTTGTATTTCTCTCATTTCTTTATTTCTCAAAATTTTTCCTGTTACCATGATAGGCGTTTTCTCGTCTTTGTATAATTTTTTTAATTCTGTTAATTTCTTTTTTAAAACTCCAATAATTTCTTCTTGTTCCGCATCTTCACTTAATTTGATAACAATTTCGTCTTTTTTTAAATTAATACTAACACAATTTTTCATTTTTACGTCCTTCCTCTTCTCTAATTTTTATCCTAGATTGAAAAAGAAACAAGTATTGCTAGGCAAAATTTTATTTTAAAACCGGAATGTACGAATTGTACCTGAGGATTTTAAAATAAAATTTTAATGACGCAAGACTCAAAGTTTACTTTTCAATCTCTATTGCATAATTTCTATATATGGTATCGCTTGCATATTTTCTTCAATATTCTGTGTATTCATACCAAAATACTCTGTCATAATATCCCTTACAACTTCAGCTGTATAATTTCCATGTCCACCATTTTCCACCATCACAACAATCGCAATTTCTGGATTTTCAAATGGAGCAAATCCAACAAACCAAGCATGTACTTTATTGTTTGGTGCCTCTGCTGACCCTGTTTTACCTCCTACACTGATATTAAAATCTTTAAATCTAACATAAGCAGTTCCTCCACTATCACTGGTAACCGATTTCATTCCTTCTAATACTGCATTTAAATGGCTTTGGTTAATTTCTCTATTATCTGTATTATCCTCTTCTAATCCTAACTTTTTATTAACAAATCCATTAATATCTTCTCTGGAAACTTCTGAACCATCTGCATTTCGAATCGTTTTTACGGTAGTCACATCTATCTTCTTTCCTCCATTGGCAAGCATACTAATATATCTGGCCATTTGTAATGGACTAAATTCATTGTCCCCTTGTCCGAATAACAGCATTTAAAGTATTTCCTGGATTCCAATTTGGGTCATCTGCATGCATCTTTTGTTTCGTTTCTCTACTTGCTAAAACACCAGCCGTTTCTCCCTGCAACTCAATTCCTGTTTTATTTCCTAAACCGAAGTATCTGGAAATTTCTACTAATTTGTCAATTCCCATTTTGTCACCTGTTTCATAAAAGAAGTAGTTACAGGATTTTTCAATCGCCCCTGAGACATCCACCCATCCATGTCCTGTATGATAATCCGTATAATGCCAACATTTTGGTTGATAATCCCTATATCTTGTATAAATTCCTGTGTCATTAATTTTGGTTTTTAAATTAATAACTCCTGATTCTAATCCCGCTATTGCTGTTATCATTTTAAAAGTAGAACCTGGTGAATAAGAATTTTGCATTGCTTTATTAACAAGTGGCTTTGCTTCATTGTTAGTATAATTATTCCAAGCTTCTGTGCTAATCCCACCAATAAAATCAGCTGGATTGTAGTCAGGATAACTAGCCATAGCTAACACTTCTCCTGAATTGACATTCATGACAACACAAGCACCAGCTCTTGCATCATAAGCTTTTCCAAATCCTCCTGTTGCTATTTTTTGTATATTAGCAGCTAATGCATTTTCTGCTGTTCTTTGAAGATTTGCATCGATGGTAAGAACAACATCTGAACCAGCTATTGCTTCTTCTGAAATATATTCTGCTGTAGTGGTTCCATCTACTGCCATATCAATTTGCTTGGTTCCGTTTTTCCCTTTTAGATATTCTTCAAACACATATTCAATTCCCGTTTTTCCTATGATATCATTCTGATTATAGTAATTTTTTCTACTTTCATATTCTTCGCTACTAATCGTTCCTGCATAACCTAGTATATGGGAAGCTAAATTTTCAGATGTGTATTGTCTAACTGGTTTTACTACTACATTAATACCTGCAAACTTTTCAGCTCCTTCACTGAATTCTGCTACTGCTTCCCTTGGAATATTCTCTGAAATTGTGACTGCTCTTGTACTACTGTAACCTTTTTGAGAAATCAAATAACGAATGGCTATTATCTTCCTTACTTCCTGTATATTCGCATTTTGAATCCCATATTTATCTTTAAATTTATAAAAAGCCTTTTCAGCTGATATATTTTCATCTAAATTATTTGATTTTTTCCATTTTGCTAAAGTCTCATCCGTAATGGTAAATTCAAATGGGTCAATACGAATTGGAAATGTATCAGAATAGGAACATTCGTATTTTTCTAACACTTGTATCATGTTAAAAATAGCTGTATTCAAAGTATCTATATCTACTTTACTTTTATACATTTCTAATGAAAACGTCATATTCGAGGTAACCAATTCGGTTCCTGTTCTATCAAGAATAGCCCCTCTGGAAGCTTCTAGTGTACTTTCTCTGGTTAATCTTGTATTCGATTGTTCACGATATTCTGCTCCATGCACAATTTGAAGGCTGAATAATTTGGCAATTAAAACAATTCCAATCACATAAACTACAACTGTTAAGATGTTAAACCTTAAATTTATATTAGATTTCTTTTTAGCATTTCGTCTTACCAAATCTTCACCCTCTTCTTAATTGTTTTCCTTTTTGAAAAATTTATCTATTTTTTATCGCAATATATTAGAAAGTTTATCTATTTTTTATGAAGTAATAATTCGGGGGACCAACGAGTTACAGTCTGTTATGTAATTACAGACTGTACGCTGTTGGGAATTACGAAGAAAAAATAGATAAACTTTAGTATTGCTAGAAATATTTTGTCAAAATCTTATTTCCCTTATATTCATTCTCTATATAATATCCAAACTTTTGCATCAAAGGATACAAAATAATTGTCAAAATCAAATTATAAACAACTTCTATCGCTAAAATTTTAATAAAATTTAAAATTTCTACATTAATAGAAACAAAAACATAATTCAGCAGATACGACAAAACTTCAAAAATAGCAGTTGCTACTGCTGCCATGACCATAATAGTCATTCTACTATCTTTCGAAAAATTCTTATCAAATACGGTTGCTAAAAATCCTATCAATCCTAAACAAGCCATATTAATTCCCACTTTTGTTCCTAGAATCAAATCCAATAACAATCCTATCATTAAGCCATAGATCGTTCCCATTATTTTACTTCCAAATAATCCTATAAACAATACAAATATAACAAATAAACTCGGCATAACTCCTGCTATATTAAACCAATTGAAAAAATTAGCTTGTAAAATATAGACTAAAATAGCAGTTAAAATCAAACCAATATTGATGATTGTTTTTTTCAATTAATACACCTCTCCCTATTTATTTGTTATAACAAGTACTGTATCTAATTTATCAAAATCAACAGCTGTTTCCACGATAGCATATCGATCTGTCATATTTTGTGTATTGGTAACTTTTTTAACTGTACCAATATGAATTCCCTTTGGATAAATACCACCTAATCCAGAAGTCTCTATACTATCCCCTTGAATAATATTAGCATCTGTTGGAATATACATTGCTTTCAAAGAAGATTTGTCATCTAATGTTCCCTTACATACAATACTATCTTTTGTCGTACTCATAGAACAACTAACAGAGCTTGCTGTATCAATAATAGTTTGTACTTTAGCTGTTGTATCTGTGACAGAAATAACATGTCCCACTAATCCTTGGTCTCCAATTACCGTCATTCCTTCTTCCACGCCATCTTTTTTTCCTATATTAATAATAATAATTTTAGCATAATTGCTAATGTCTTTGTTGATAACATAGCCTGGTATAGTTTTATATTCTCCATATTTTTCTGTTAAATTTAAATATTCTTTTAAGGTTTCATTTTGTGTTTTAACATTTTCTAACTCTCTTAAGGATTGTTCTAATTCACTATTAGCTTGTTTTAGTTGCTTGTTTTCCTCTTTTAGATTATTAATATCTGTAAAAAATGTATTATTTCCGCCAATTTTATTTTTTAAATAGGTTAATCCATTTTGAATTGGCATAACTAAGTTACTTGCTACATTTTCAAAAAAAGAATGATCGGAATCTCCATTTGAAAAAATAACAATCAATATTAAAATAATAATAGTTATAATAATGCCTACTATTCCGGCCTTCTTATTTCTATACATTTTTTACTCCTCATTTTTATTATTTTCTTTTTCTGCTATTGACTAAAACTGTCTTTAATCTCTCTAAATCCTCTAATGTTTTACCCGTTCCTCTAACTACGCAATCTAATGGTTCTTCTGCTATATAAACTGGCATTCCTGTCTCTATACTTAATAATTTATCTAAATTTTGAATTAAAGCTCCTCCACCTGCTAATACAATTCCTTTTTCCATAATGTCAGATGCTAGTTCTGGTGGTGTTTTTTCTAGCGTTCCTTTTACAATTTCAATAATTTTAGCAATTGATTCTCTGATAGCTTCTTCAATTTGAGTTGATGTTATTGTCACATTCCTAGGTAACCCATTTGTTAAGTCTCTTCCTCTTATTTCCATTGACATTTCTGTCATAAGTGGACTAGCACATCCAATTTGCATTTTTATTTGTTCTGCTGTTGTCTCTCCGATAGATAAATTCACTTCACGTTTAATATAATTTACAATGTCTTCATCTAATTCATCTCCCGCCACACGCAAAGAATGACTAACTACAATTCCTCCTAATGAAATAACAGCTACTTCGGTGGTTCCTCCTCCAATGTCTACAATAATATTTCCACTTGGTTCTCCTACATCTAAAGAAGCTCCTATTGCTGCTGCCATTGGCTCTTCAATCAAATAAACTTCTCTAGCTCCTGCTTGAATAACGGATTCTTCTACTGCTCTTTCCTCTACCTCAGTAATACCAGAAGGCACACCAACTACCACTCTTGGTCTCCCTATACTATATTTTTTCCCAACTTTTTCAATTAAATTCTTAAGCATTAATTGTGTAGCTGTAAAATCTGCTATTACACCATCTTTTAATGGTCTTACTGCTTTGATTTGTTCTGGTGTTCTACCGTAACATCTCTTTTGCCTCATTTCCTGTTGCCATAATTGCTCCTGTTTTTCTATCAATTGCAACAACAGATGGCTCCTTTAACACAATTCCTTTCCCTTTTAAAGTTACTAAAATGTTAGCAGTTCCTAAATCAATTCCTATATCTTTTGATCCAAATGTAAAAAGTTTCATTTCTTCAATCCTTTCTTTTACGTTTCCACTGGTCCCCACTGGTTCCGGGTTTTTTTGGGGACATCTTAACTTTTCTTTTTAATAGTAATTTGTCCCCAAAAAAACCCGGAACCAGTGGGGACGTTTTGCTTAATCTTTTGTTTCGGAAAGTATTTTTGAAAAAATACTAGTATAAGTTTTATTTCCTATTACTAAATGGTCTAATAGCTGGATTCCTAATAATGTTGTAGCATCATATAATTGATTTGTAAAATTAACATCTTGCTCACTTGGTGTAGCATCACCACTTGGATGATTGTGCACTAAAATGATTTTCGGTGCTTTCATTTTGATTGGTTCTTCTAATACATCTTTGATCAAAAGATTAGCAAAATTAGTACCTCCGAACAGCAATGTTTTTCATCTTTATAATTTCATTTTTAGTGTTCAATATGACAATTTTAGCAATTTCCTTTTTTTCAAATCTTAGTTCTTCCATCATAATTTTAGCTAAGTCAAAGGGTTCTTTAATGATTATTTTCTTAAAGTTAGTTGGCATCGTCATTCGACTTGCTAATTCTCCTACTGCCTTTAACTGAATTGCTTTTACTTTCCCTATTCCATTGATTTGCATCAATTCTTCCATTGTTATATTACGTAAAAAATTTATTCCTTCTGAGTTTGTATCATCTAGGTTTAATATTTTTTGTGCTAATTGTACAGAGGTTTCTTGTTTGGTTCCTGTTTTGATAATGATAGCTAGTAATTCTGCATTTGATAATGCTTTTTCTCCATACCATTCTAGCTTTTCATAAGGTCTTTCTAATTCTGGTAATTGTTTCATTTTAATTGGCAAAAAAACCGTTCCTTTCTTGTTCTAATTGCCCCTACTATACTTTTTTATAAATAAATATGGCAAGTACCATTCCAATAATACTTGATATACTAATTTTAAACATTAACGCAAAAGTGATTTTTACAACACTTAAGTCTAATACAACTGGATTTTCTAATCCAAAACTTTGACTATAAGATAACCACCAAAGCCAATTTACTCTTGATGCTAATTCTCCTAGCAAGCCCCCTATTACTAATCCTGATAAAATAAACACGAATAAAATCCATATATTTTTTTCTTTTGTTGCCATTTTCTACCTCCAATTTTTTCGTTTTTTTGCTACGGCTATTGCATTTTTATTCTACTTTTGGTATTATATCTTGAATTAACAAATTTTTCAAGTAAATTACCAAAAATTGTGCCTTTTCATATAATAATATAAGTAGTATAATATACTTAAGTAGTAATTAAGGAGGAATTCACTTTATGAAAATAGAAAAACTTACTGATAATAAAATTCGTGTAATTATCAATTCTGATGAATTAGAATGTAAAAATATCAATTTACATAGCATTATGACAAAAGCAATCGAAACACAAGAAATCTTTTCTGACATTTTAAAGAAAGCAGAAAAAGAAGTTGATTTTTATACAGACGGTTGTAAATTATTAATTGAAGCTTTTTCTTCTTTAGAAGATGTGATTGTTTTTACTATCACAAAATTTTTACCTGAAAATAATGTCAAGAAGAAAAAATTAATTGCAAAAAGAAAATCGTTTGATAAAATGACAGAACAAGCTATTTGTTGTTTTAGAGATTTTGATACTTTTTGTGAATTTTGTAATGCCATAAAAAACATACATAAAATTGATTACAGTAAATTAGCTAAACATACTATTTTGTATCTATGGCAAGATTCTTATTACTTAGTTTTAAAAAATATAAATACCAAACATGAAAATATTAGCCTACTTTATTCTATCTTCTCTGAATTTGGAAAAGTTCTTTCTTTTTCTAATAGCTTTGAATGTAAATTATTAGAACATGGTGAAACTATTATCAAGAAAAATGCAATTGATATTGGAATTAAATATTTTTAATCTCACATAGAAAACTAATTTAAGAATTTCTAAGCAGTGACAACCGCAAAGAAATCTGTTGGTGCACCAACCAATTTTATATAGTAAAATTGTGTGCAATGTAATTTTCTATATTGGGAAAGTCTGTATGACTTT
>CANOYI010000060.1 GCA_947571515.1 uncultured Clostridium sp.
AATCTAACTTACACAATGAAAGGAAATTATCTAATACCAGACTTAACGATAGAGAGAACAAACAAGAAAGTAAATCTAGGCAAGTTCGCCAAAATGAGATTGAAGTACCTAAAAGAGAACAAGAGGGGAACTTACACAATGCTACTAGCCAGCAACAAACTAACGCAACACCTAATGATAATACAGGAAACAGTAGTAAACAGAATAGCACAGGAAGTAGAGAAGATGAAACAACAGTATGGAATAACAGAGGAAATGAAAGCAACCAACCAAATGGAATGGATAGGTCAGATGAACAACATTCAAGCAACAGCAGAACAGACAGCAATAAGGGAAGTAATTTACAATTAGAAGAACAAGATAATGAAAAGGAAGTAGACAATACTTCTTTTTTTGATGGAGAAACAACAAATACAGAAGATGACAAAGGCAATTATACATTTATGGTAGGCGATATTATCTATATAGGATTTCAAGAATTTACTATTTCAAATATAGATAATCAAATAATAACAATGTATGATAATCAATTCCCATTGGATCAAAGAACAGTAGCTATAAAAGATATACTAGAAAAAGTTGCTGAAAATCCTATGAATGATTACTTAAAAGATAGAGAAGTACCAGAAACAGAAGAAAAAGTAGAAAGTGCTTTCAATAAGTGGCTAGATACATTTATAGAAGAAAAAGGAATTGATTTAGAACAGGTTATTGAAATAAAAACAGAAGATAATACACATTATTTTGAAATTGGAAATATCATTGCTAATATAAAAGCTACTACACCAGAAGAACAAGCAGGAATAAAAGATATGATAGTCAAAATAGACTTTTATAATGGAGATGTAGTAGATTATTTTAGGCATTTAGCACAAGTATTAGCAGAAAACTTTGAGAAACAACAAGAACAGCCAAAAGAAGAAAAGCAAGAAGAACAAATAGAAGATACAAAAGAACAGGAAATTATAGCAGAAAAGCTAATCAAAAAGAACAGAAATATTGAGTATTTTGACTTGCACCCTGAAATACCTACTGAAGAAAGAAACAATTTTAGAATTACAGACGATAATCTAGGTGTAGGAACAGCAAAAGAAAAATATAGAAACAATGTAGAGGCTATAAAAGTATTAAAATTATGCGAAGAACAAAATAGATATGCAACACCAGAAGAACAAATAATACTTTCAAAATATGTTGGATGGGGTGGCTTAAAATCAGCATTTGAAGATAAAAACGATAGTTGGGCAAGTGAGTATGCAGAATTAAAAGAATTACTTACTGAAGATGAATACAAAGACGCAAGAGCTTCAAGTGTAACAGCATACTATACACCACCAGTTGTTATAAGAAATATATATAAAGCATTGCAAAATATGGGACTAAAACAAGCAAATATATTAGAGCCATCTTGTCGGTGTAGGTAACTTTTTAGGAATGCTACCAGAAGAATTAAATGACAGTTGTAAAATGTATGGAGTAGAAGTAGATAGCATTTCTGGAAGAATAGCACAGCAATTATACCAAAAGTCCACTATTGCAATACAACCTTTTGAAAAAACC
This sequence comes from uncultured Clostridium sp., assembly GCA_947571515.1. Lineage (GTDB taxonomy): Bacteria > Bacillota > Clostridia > TANB77 > CAG-508 > CAG-269. Next base: position 1,561 of record CANOYI010000060.1, read on the forward strand.
AATATGCCAGACAACTTTTTTGATGTTGCAATAGGAAATGTGCCATTTGATAATATGATAAAGCCTAATGATAGAAGATATAACAAAAATAAATTTGTATTGCATGATTACTTTTTTGCAAAGACAATCGACAAAGTTCGCCCACGGAGGAATAATAGCACTTGTTACAAGTAAAGGAACAATGGACAAAGAAAATAGTAGTGTTAGAAAGTATATATCACAGCGAGCAGAACTTATTGGAGCAATAAGACTACCAGACAATACATTCAAAAGTAATGCAGGAACAGAAGTAACATCAGACATTATATTCTTAAAGAAAAGAGATAAAATCACAGATATAGAAGATGACTGGGTAAATCTTGACACAACTGAAAATGGAATAAGAATGAATAAATATTTTGTCGATAATCCTAATATGATAATGGGAACAATGACAAAGGAAAGTTCACAATATGGAGGAGAACGAACAGAGTGTAAAATGATAGAGGGTAGCGATTTAGATTATATGCTATCTAATGCTATTTCAAATATAGAATCAGAAATAGAAGAATACGATTTAGACGAGCTAATAGGAGATGAAGAAAAATCTATACAGGCAGATCCGACAGTAAAAAATTATTCCTATACTGTTATTGATGGCAAAGTATATTATAGAGAAAACAGTAGAATGTTTGAAAAAGACTTGCCAGAAACAACACAAAACAGAATAAAAGGTATGGTAGAAATACGAGATTGCACCAGAAAGCTTATAGACTTACAAGTTGATGATAGTAGCGACAATGAAATAAAAATAGAACAGGAAAGATTAAATAGGTTATACGATAATTTTGTAAAGAAGTATGGAAGAATAAACAGCAGAGGAAATAATCAAGCCTTTTCCGAAGATAGTAGCTATTATTTATTGTGTTCGTTAGAAATAACCGATTCAAAAGGTAATTTTCAAAGAAAAGCAGATATGTTTTCAAAGAAAACAATAAAAGCTAAAAAGGAAATAACAAAGGTAGACACAAGCAATGAGGCACTTATTGTTTCTCTAACAGAAAAAGCAAAAGTCGATATGGAATATATGCAGTCTATTACAGATAAAACAGAAGACAAACTTGTCAAAGAGTTAGAGGGACAAATATTTAGAATACCAGATACACCTGCTGAAGAAAAAAAGTATGTAACAGCAGATGAGTATTTATCTGGAAATGTAAGAGAAAAACTTAATATTGCAAGAAGAATTGCAGAGGGAAATCCAGAATTTGAAGTAAATGTTAGAGAGTTAGAGAAAGTAATACCAGAAGATATAAAAGCAAGTGAAATAGCAGTAAAACTAGGAGCTACTTGGATACCACCAGAATATATTGAGCAGTTTATATATGAATTGTTAGATACAGATTATTGGGACAAGAAAAAGATACAAGTTCATTACTCTGAATTTACAGGAGCTTGGAATGTTACAGGAAAATCAGTAGACAAAGGAGTTAAAGCAACAAAGACTTATGGTGTAAAAAAAGCAAGTGCATATAAAATAATTGAAACTACCTTAAATCTAAACGATATAAAAATATACAAAAAGATAAATGTTGGAACAGATGATGAAAAAAGCGTTATAGATAAACAGCAAACAGCAATAGCACAAGCAAAACAAGATGAAATTAGAATGAAGTTTGAAGAATGGATTTTTAAAGATCCAGACAGACGAGAAAAGTTAGTAAAATTATATAATGAAAAGTTTAATAGTATAAGAAATAGACAATATGATGGAAGTTATCTAAAATTTTATGGAATGAATCCAGAAATAAAATTACGAGAACATCAAGTTAATGCCATTGCAAGAATATTATATAATGGAAATACTTTACTTGCTCACGAGGTACGGAGCTCGGAAAAACTTTTGAAATGGTAGCAAGTGCAATGGAAAGTAAACGATTAGGACTATGTAATAAAAGTATTTTTGTAGTTCCAAACCATATCGTTGAACAATTTTCAAATGAGTTCCTACAATTATACCCATCAGCAAACATTTTAGTAACAACAAAGAAAGACTTTTCAAAAAACAATAGAAAAAAATTTGTGTCTAAAATAGCGACAGGAGATTTTGACGCTATTTTGATAGGACACAGTCAATTTGAAAAAATACCTATGTCAGTAGAAAGACAGAGGTATTTTTTAGAATCTCAAATAGAAGAAATAATAGAGGGCATAGAAGAAACAAAAGCAATGGAAGGCGAAAAATTTACAATAAGAGAACTAGAAAGAACAAAAAAAGCACTAGAGGCAAAGTTAGAAAAGCTAAACAATGCAGATAAAAAAGATGATGTAATTACATTTGAACAGCTACGGAGTTGATAGACTATTTGTAGACGAGGCACATTATTATAAAAACCTATTTTTACAAAGTAAAATGAAAAAAATTGCAGGAGTTCAAAGTGGGGACGCACAAAAGAGTTCCGATATGTTTATGAAATGTCAGTATATGGACGAAATAACACGGAGGAAAAGGCGTTGTGTTTGCCACAGGAACACCAGTCAGCAACAGTATGTCAGAATTATATACAATGCAGAGATACTTGCAATACAATACATTAGTAAAAAATCACTTACAACATTTTGATAGTTGGGCAAGTACATTTGGAGAAACTGTTACAGCAATGACATTAGCACCAGAGGGCGACAAGTTCCAAATAAAGACAAGATTTGCAAAATTTCATAATATACCAGAGTTAATGACAATGTTTCGTGAAGTAGCAGATATTCAAACAGCAGAAACATTAAAATTGCCAACACCAGAAGTTGAAAAGCATAATGTAGCAGTAAATGCAACACAAATACAAAAAGATATGGTGGCAGATTTAGGAGAAAGAGCAGAGAAAATTAGAGCAGGTGTAGTTAAAGTCTGGGAAGACAATATGTTAGCGATTACAAACGAGGGAAGAAAACTAGCACTAGACCAAAGACTTATAAATAGTCAGCTACCAGATGATGAAAACAGCAAAGTAAATACTTGTGTTAAAAATGTATATGAAATATGGGAAAAAACAAAAGACAAAAAGTCTACACAGCTTGTATTTTGTGATTTATCTACACCAAAGTCATTAGGTGCAGATGATAACCCTTATGAAATGGAATTAGTAAATGGTATATGGAAATGCAAAGAAAGAGAGTTTACAGATGTATATACAGATATGAAAAGAAAACTAATTGAGCAGGGAATACCAGAAAACGAAATTGCATTTATTCACGAGGCAACATCAGAGGCAAAAAAAGAAGAATTGTTTGACAAAGTGCGTAGTGGAGAAATAAGAGTTTTAATGGGTAGCACTTTTAAAATGGGAGCAGGAACGAATGTGCAAGATAGAATTATAGCACTTCATAATTTAGACTGTCCGTGGACAAGTGCTAACTTAATACAAAGAATAGGTAGAGCAGTAAGACAAGGAAATATGAATGAGTTAGTTCATATTTATAACTATGTAACGCAAGGAACATTTGACGCATATATGTATCAGTTAATAGAGCAAAAGCAGACATTTACAAGTCAAATTATGACTTCTAAAACACCTATAAGAAGTATGGAAGATATAGACGAAAGAGCATTAGACTATGCAGAAATAAAAGCACTAGCAACACGGAAATGAACACATTAAAGAAAAAACAGAGTTAGAGGCAAAAACAACAAAACTAAAAATGCTAAAACAAAGTTATTTGAGCCAAAAATACGATTTAGAAGAAATGGTAAATAGGAAATACCCACAAGAAATAAAAGAATGCAACGAAACAATAGAAAATCTAAAACAAGATGATAAATACTTAAAGGAAAATACAATTATAAATGAAGATAATTTTTCTCCTATGAAAATAAATGAACAAGTATATAATGAAAGAGCAAAAGCAGGCGAAAAAATACTAGAACTATGTAAAAGTGTAAAAGATACAAAAGGAGTATATATAGGAGATTATAGAGGATTTAAAATGTATTTAGAGTTCAATACATTTGAGAAAGTATTTCAAGTAGCATTAAAAAATATACAGACTTATAGGGCAACATTGGGAAACGATAAAATAGGTGTAATAACCCGTATCAACAATGTTTTAGAATCAATGGAAAAAATGCTAGAAAACAATGAGCAAAGACTACAAAATTTAGAATTACAATGTAAAAATGCACAAGAAACACTAGCAATTCCTTTTGCACAAGAACAGGAATTACAAGAAAGTTTAGCAAGATTAAAAGAAGTAAATAAATTGCTTAAAATAGGAGATACAAAGGAAAAAGAAGTAATAGATATTGATGATGAAGAAGACGAAGAAATAGAAGAATATTCAAAAAATAAAAGCAGAGAATATGTAAGATAAAATCAAAGATATAAAAACGAAAAAATTTCTTATATTACACATTTCCTTAATATACAAACTTAACATAATATATATCCATAGGAGGTATATATATTATGAAAAATTTTTTCAAAAGAAACATTTTAGACGAAATGTATGAGTTGAAAGGAGATGAGTTTGCAGACAAAATTTTAAAGGAGATGTCAAAACAGAAAAAAGAACTAGGATCGTTAGCCATTGAAGAAAAGCTAACAGAAAAAATCAAAGAAATAGTTACAGATGAAGAAAAACAAAAAGAAATACTAGACTTACTTAATAAGTATGAATTATCTACTGGAGATGATGATGACTTCTGGAACAAAATGTATTACAAATTAGGAGCTTATGACTGTGCAAGAATGAGTGAAGTAGTAAAAACAGAAGTAAAAGAAGAAAAGAAAGAGATAGAAACAAAAACAGTATTCTTTGACGAATATTCAGATGATTTTTACGATTACTTAAATACTAATAGAGTAAGAATGTTAAAAGAAAATGCAGAATATAAAGAGCTAGAAGTTAAAAGAGAAAAAGTAAAAGCAGATAATCCAAATATAAGAGCAATTTTTGAAGATAAAGAGGCAGTACAATTAACAGAAGATGAAGTAAAAGCTGTTTTAGATATGTTAGAAATAGAGGGAGATATAAATACTATTGAAACAATAGAAAACTTTAAATTGGGAGCTAGAGAAATGTTGCTTTTTCTAAAACAGATGAGATTATTGTAATTATAGTATAGAAGATATTAAGTTTTTAGTATCTTCTATATTTTTGTAAAATTTTGCTAGAAAGGAGTAAAAAGTGAATAGCAATGTAAAAGTAATTTATAACAAATTAGAAAATATGACTGTTAATAATAGAGGGTATATTGATTTAAGTGATTCAAAAATACAGAAAACAAAAGATATTGTAAATATATGTGATATATTTAGAGATTCTCGTTATGAAACATTTAGAGTATTTTATATGAAAGACAATAAAATAGTAGGGCAAGAAGCTATTACAAGTAAAATACCAGACGCCGTAATCCTTTTTTCTAATGGAAAAAAATTTGAACGCAATCCAATAAAAACCTATGAAAAAATGAATAATAGAATACAGAGATTAGGTGCAGATGGTTATTATTTGGCACATAATCATTCTTCTAATTCAGCTAAACCCTCGCAAGAAGATATGGAAATAACTCGTAATTTTGTTGCTAATGTAGAGGGATTTTTAGGACACATTGTGTTAGGAAATACAGATAAATATTCAATTATTGAAGAAAATTCAGAAGGTTTAATTTTAATGCCAAAGGAAAAGAGTTTAAAAAAAGATACATTAGAAAATATGGAAGAAAAGTTAAAGCAAAATACATTATATAATATTAAAATTTCTTGCCGTGATGAGCTAGTAGCTTTATTGAAACAAATTCAAAATGAAAAAGAGTATTCAACAGCAATATTAACTGATAGTAAATGTAATATTAGATTAGTATTAGATATTCCAAATAAAATGTTTAATCAAAAATTAGAAAATCTAAATGGATTTTTTAAAAATATTGCAAGAAATAGTGGAGCTACTAGGGTATTTATAGGAACACAAGATAAAGAAACTTATAATAAAATTTTAGAACATCAAAAATATGGAACAATTAAAGATATGGTTTATTTTGATAAAAAAAGTAATTTGATAAAAACAGAGAAAATAACAGAAAGTCAAAATTTATTTGATAAAGAAAAGTCAAGAAAAGTAAAAAGGAACAGAGATGTAAGATAGAAAAAGAAGATATTAAGAAATTAGTATTTTCTTTTTTATTATTTAGAATAAAAGGAAGTGATAAGTTTGCAAAGAGCAGATATAACAGAAAAAATTGGAAAATTAAATATAAAAATTGCTAGAGCAAACAAAGAGCTAGAAGAATTGGAACTAAAATACAAAAAAAAGAAATTAGAAATAAGGAAATATAAAAATGAATCAGCAGGATTACAATTAGAATTACAAGAGTTAGATCTTGAAAATCGTAAAGAAGTTCAAAAGCAAAAGAAAATAAAACAAATTGAAAAAGAAACAATGAAAAAATATACAGATGTTAATAATGAATATTATTCACAAGAAAAAAGTTATTATAATTCAGAAGATCCATATAAAAGTTATATGGAAAAAAATATACTGCCTTATAATGACTAGAAAGGAGAAATGCGTATGAGCTACGATGATTTAAAAGAAATGTTAATGAAAAAAATTGACCAAGAATTATTTAATTATAAACAAAATCTAATAAAAAACTATACACCAGAAGAAATTATAGAGCAAGCATATAAAATAAATATCAAACAGCAAATAAGAGATATTATTGATGGAATAATTTTTAGTAAAGAGCAAATACAAGTATTACTAAAAACCGATAATCTGTTAGAAAAATTGTATGACAAATATGAGAAGTCTGACGGCAATATATGGGAATATTTAGAAGATAATGTAGGAGATAGTTTAGGAAATATTGTCAAAGAATATAATCAACTAAAAAATAAAAATAAAGAAAAAGAGAGGTAAAAGCAATGTCAAAAGTATATCAAATTGAAATAGAAGAAACTTTACAAAAAGTTGTTAAAATAAAAGCAGATTCATTAGAAGACGCTATAAGTATTGCACGAGATAGATATAAAAATGAAGAATATATATTAAATGAAGATAACTTTATGGGGGCAGAATTTAGCGAATACAAAGACGAAGTTATAAAAGAAAAAAAGCATAAAGAAAGGGAAAGGTAGGTGTAGATATGCCATATATTGCACCAGAAATAGTTGCACAAGCAAGACAAGTGGATCTACTTACTTATTTGAAAAATTATGAGCCTAGTCAGTTAGTACCAGTATGCAGAAATACTTTTGTAACAAAGGAACACGATAGCTTAAAAATTAGTAATGGTTTGTGGTATTGGTTTTCAAAAGGAGTAGGTGGAAAAAATGCAATAGATTATTTAATGATAGTAAAAAATTTATCATTTATAAATGCAGTACAAACTGTATTAGGAAATATGAAAATACAAGCTCCTGTTAAGTATGAACAGGAAGAAAAAAATCACGAAAGAAGATTAAAAATACCAGTAAAAGCAAGTAATAATGCTAGAGCAATAAACTATTTATTGAGTCGAGGAATAGACAAAGAAATTATACAATATTGCATTGAAAATAAGTTGCTTTATCAAGAAGAAAGAACAAACAATGTAGTGTTTATTGGCTATGATAATAATAAAATTCCAAGTTATGCTTTTTGCAGAGCAACTAATCAAGAAAGATTTATGAGAGAGGCAACAGGAAGTAACAAAAAATATTCGTTTAAGATAAAAGCAGAGAAAGAAAATAATATAGTTCATTTATTTGAAAGTAGCATTGATTTATTATCATTTGCTACTCTTTTAAGTTCAGAAAATAGAAACTGGAGAGAAGAAAATTTACTCTCATTAGGTGGGATTTATTCTTCAAAATATGATTTAGAAAAAACAAAAATTCCAGTTTCATTAACAGAATTTTTAGAAAAAAATCCTAATGTAAATGAAGTACATTTGCACCTAGATAGAGATTTAGCAGGAAGAAATGCAAGCACTTTTTTTCAGCAAGTATTGAGTAAAAAATATAAAGTTTTTGACAGACCAATGGCTTATGGAAAAGATGTAAACGAATACTTATGTTTGAAAAAAGGTATTAAAAAAATTGAAAAAGAAAGGACACGATAAGTTATGAAAAAATATAAATTTTTAGTTAAAAGAATAAAAGAAATAGAGATACAAATTAGTGCAGAAAGTCATTCAGAGGCACTATTCAAAATGTTACAAAAAGTAGTAAAAAAAGATGAAAACTTTTTTACAGAAGATTTAGAAAATAGAAAAGAATTATTTATATATATTGAAAAAATTATTGATGAAAACGGAAAAGAAAATGTAAAAGATAAAGAGAATTTTATAAAGGAAAATAGTTTTTTTATTAGCAAAATTGATAGAGAAACTTATGAAAAAGGAAATGAAGAAATAGAAGATGATTTGCCAAAAGAAGATGTAGGAGTTGTATGTGATAAGTGTAAAAACTATATACCAATAGACGAAATTATACACCAGTTAGAGTCCTAACAAGCAATGAATTTTTCCTCCCTAGAAAAATTCGACTTTGTGGGGCAATGCCCCAATCCCCATTTTAAAATTATAATAAATGAAAGGAAAAGTTATGAGAAAAAGAAGAATAAAAAAGAACTTTTGGTTTGATGAAACAGAAAATAATTCATTAAAAAATTTAAGTGAATTATCAGGAAAAACCGAAGTGCAAGTTATAAGAAAATTGATAACAGGAACAACAATAAAGGAAAAGCCACCACAGGAATTTTACGAAACAATGAAAGAATTATTGAAGTTTAGAAAAGAAATAAAAACAATAAAAGATTTAAGCAAATATACAAAAGAACTAGATACAAAAAGAGTGTATAAAACACTAGATGGAATTGATGAATTAAGATCAAGAATAGTAGAAAAATATTTGAAATAATGGAGGTCAGATAATGGCAACAACTAAAATATGGAAGATAGAAAAAAGATTAGATAATGTAGTTGATTATGTAGTAAATGAAAAGAAAACTAACGCAGACAGTTATTATAATTTACACAAAGTTGCAGAATATGTAAAAGCCTCATATAAAACAGAAAAACAATTATATGTTACAGCAATAAATTGTAGTGAAGATAATGTTGTGCAAGAAATGATGGAAACAAAAAAGCTATTTGATAAAGAAGATGGCATTTTAGCTTTTCACGCATTCCAGTCTTTCAAAGAGGGCGAAGTAACACCAGATATAGCTCATAAAATTGGAGTAAAACTTGCAGAGGAATTATGGGGAGATAGATTTCAAGTTGTAGTTACTACACACTTAAATACTAATCACATTCATAATCATTTTTTGT